>CANFFA010000106.1 GCA_947445425.1 Paludibacteraceae bacterium | reverse complement strand
ATTTGGAAAAAACAATCAATGCAATACTTGATGCGGCTTGGACCGGTGAGCATGGTGATGGTAAAATATTTGTTGCCGATGTTGCTGATACCTACCGTATTCGTACCAGAGAATCAGGTCCTGAGACTTTGTTCAACAAAGAGTAGTGATTAACAAATAATAAGAAAACGAATCGTTAATAAAAAGTATTTGGGTTGTAATTGACTAGTTTTATGCTTACACCCTTTTGATTAAATATTGAGAAAATGAAGAAATATATTTTATCCCTAATTTCCCTATTTACATTATCAGGCTTGACCTTGTCGGCTCAAACTGTAGTGACTGCGGTTGCACCTACAGTGAATGCTGGTGATACAGCATGGATGATTGTGGCAACTTCTTTTGTATTGTTGATGTCAATTCCTGGATTGGCATTGTTTTATGGCGGTTTAGTACGTCGTAAAAATGTATTGAATATCTTTATGCAGGTATTCTTTTTAGTAGCAGTAATTTCTGTGGAGTGGGTAGTAGTAGGTTATAGTAATGCTTTTGGAACGAATTCTATTGAAGCACTAAAACCTTATATCGGTGGTTTTGACTGGGCTTTTTTGAATAATATAGGTGTAAATGACCTAAGTCCTTATTTTATCTCTCATTCTCAAATGGGCTTGGATGGTAATCCAATTGGAACAATTCCTCACATTGTGTTTATCATGTTCCAATGTATGTTTGCTGTAATTACACCTGCCTTGATTATTGGTGCTTTTGCGGAGCGTATTAACTTCAAAGGATTTTTAGTGTTCTCGGTGCTTTGGTCTCTTTTTGTATACAATCCTGTTGCGCACTGGGTTTGGGCGGCCGATGGTTGGTTGTTTAAATTAGGAGCTTTGGATTTTGCGGGTGGTACTGTAGTGCACGTAAATGCTGGTATCGCTGCGATTGTAACTGCTATCATGTTAGGTCAACGTCGTGATTATAAAAGACATGCTATTCCTGCTCACAATATCACTTATGTAGTAATGGGTGCTGGATTACTTTGGGTAGGTTGGTTCGGTTTTAATGCAGGTAGTGGTTTGGCTGCTGACGGCTTGGCTGGTAGTGCATTGATGGTGACACACGTTGCTGCTGCTGCTGCTGCTTTGGCTTGGGCTTTGATGGATTGGATTATCGACAAACGTCCAACAGTAGTAGGTATTAGTACCGGTGCGGTTGCTGGTTTGGTGGCCATTACTCCAGCTGCTGGATTTGTTGGAGCCCCAGGTGCTTTGATTATCGGTGTAGTTGTTTCAATTATCTGTTTTGTGATGGTTGCGTATGTGAAACCAAAATTAGGATATGATGATTCGCTTGATGCCTTTGGTGTTCACGGTATTGGTGGTATTATTGGTGCTATTTTAACGGGTGTTTTGGCTACTCCTGCTATTCAATCTGCTTATAGTGGTGCTGCTTATGGAAATATGCACCAATTGTGGATACAACTTTTAGCTGTGGGTGCAACCATTGTTTTCTCAGGTATTGGAACCTATATCTTGTTTAAATTAACTGATAAGTTGGTTGGAATTAGAGTTTCTGATAAACACGAAGCCATTGGACTTGATGAAACGCAACATGGTGAAAACGCTTATAATAATTTTGATTAAGTCGTTATTGTCTCTATAATAGAATGGGGTGAAATGTCATTTTGCACAATGTTTAATTGGTTTTAATCGTTGAAGATTGATATTTCATCCTGTTTTAAGTTTTTAGTGATCAATTAGAATAGACAACTAATAACTTAAAATCTATTAAAACAGAAAGGTTGGCAAAGTTTTTTTTGTACTTTTGTGCATCCTTTTGAATGAGAAAGCTACAATTTGATTTTAAAGTTGATGCTTTGTAATTGTACTACTCTATTGTTTTAAGTTCGAATATAGTGTCAGATTGATCTTAATTCGCTACTTAAATTATAAAAGCGAAAGTGAAAAATGATTTCTTGGATAAATGAGTCGAAACTTATTGTTCGGATTTACGTTTTGTTTATTTTTGCAATGTATTTGAATGAATACGGTATTAATAAATGAATTTTTATAAAATTACGCTTAAATATAACCCTCAAAAAATATAATTATGTCATCATTGAGATTTAAAGCAGTTGAAGAGGCCTTTACTAAAAAAGCTGTTGAAGTATCTGCGCCTACTAAGTTAACTAGCGATTATTATGGTAAATATGTGTTTAATGATGTCGCTATGGCGAAGTATCTTTCTAAAGATACCCTTAAAGCATTAAAGAATACTATTGATAAAGGTGCTAAATTGGAAGGTACCATTGCAAATGACATTGCTTCTGGTATGAGAATGTGGGCTATGGAATTGGGTGCTACTCACTATACACACTGGTTCCAACCATTGACTGATGCTACTGCTGAAAAACATGATTCTTTCATTGACTATGCTGGCGCACCAGGCGGAGCAATCATCGAAGATTTTTCTGGTAAATTATTGGTTCAACAAGAACCTGATGCTTCTTCTTTCCCTAATGGTGGTATTCGTAGTACTTTTGAGGCTCGCGGATATACTGCTTGGGATCCTTCTTCTCCTGCTTTCGTAGTGGATGATACTTTGTGTATCCCTACTATCTTTATCTCTTATACTGGTGAATCTTTAGATTTAAAAGCACCTTTGTTGAAAGCTTTAAGTGCATTGGACAAAGCAGCTACTGCAGTTTGTCAAATGTTCGACCCTAATGTAAAGAAAGTTGTTGCTTTCTTAGGTTGGGAACAAGAGTATTTCTTAATTGATGAAAATCTTTTTGCTTCTCGTCCAGATTTATTGTTGACAGGTCGTACTTTATTAGGTCACGAATCTGCAAAAAATCAACAATTAGATGACCATTATTTTGGTGCTATCCCTTCTCGTGTAGCTGCTTACATGAAAGATATTGAATTCGAAGCTTACAAATATGGTATTCCTGCAAAAACTCGTCACAACGAGGTTGCTCCTAATCAATTTGAGCTTGCTCCAATTTTTGGAGAATGTAATTTGGCAGTTGATCAAAACTTATTGATCATGTCTATTATGGATCGTGTGGCTCGTAAACATGGTTTCCGTGTATTAATGCACGAAAAACCTTTTGCAGGCATCAATGGTTCTGGTAAACATAACAACTGGTCAATGGGTACCAATACTGGTGTTGGTCTATTTACTCCAGGTAAAACTGCTGAAGAAAACTTACAATTTGTTACCTTCTTGGTAAATGCTTTAATGGCTGTTCATAAAAACAATGCTTTGATGAAAGCATCTATTATGACTGCTCAAAATGCACACCGTTTGGGAGCTAATGAAGCGCCTCCTGCAATTGTATCTGCTTTCCTTGGAACGCAATTGACTGCAATTCTTGATAAACTTGAAAATAGTACTACCGAAGAAGCGATTATTATTGATAGCAAAAAACAACTTCACTTGGGTATTGCTCATATTCCTGAAGTGTTCTTGGACAATACTGACCGTAACCGTACTTCTGCTTTTGCATTTACAGGTAACCGTTTCGAATTCCGTGCTGTAGGTTCTTCTGCTAACTGTTCTTCTGCTATGACAGTTTTAAATACTGCAATGGCAAGTCAATTGGTAGAATTTAAAGCTGAGGTTGATGCTAAAATTGCTGCTGGTTCATTGAAAGAAAAAGCAATTTTTGATGTTATCAAATCTTATATTAAAGCATCTAAAGCCATCCGTTTCGATGGTAATGGATATAGCGAAGAGTGGAAAGTTGAAGCTGCTAAACGTGGTTTGGATTGCGAAACAAGTGTTCCAAAAATCATCGAAGCATATACTTCTAAATCAAGTATCGAATTGTTCACTAAAACAGGTGTAATGACAGCTGTTGAACTTCATGCTCGTAACGAAGTGAAATGGGAAACTTACCTTAAAAAGATTCAAATTGAAGCTCGTGTATTAGGTGATTTGCCTTTAAACCACATTATCCCTGTTGCAACTCGCTACCAATCACTTCTTTTGGACAATGTTTACAAAACAAAAGCTATCTTCTCTGCTGAGAAAGCTGAAAGCATTTCTGCTATCAACTTAGGATTAATTGAAGAGATTGCAGAACGCATTGCCATCATCAAAAATACTGTTGAATCAATGGTTGAAGCTCGTAAAGCTGCAAACGAAATTGCTCACGAAAAAGAAAAAGCGATCGCTTATCACGATTTAGTTTTACCTCATTTTGACATCATCCGTTACAATGTTGATAAACTAGAATTAATCGTTGATGATGAAATGTGGACATTACCTAAATATAGAGAATTACTCTTTATTCGATAAGTAAACATCATTTCTGTTTTGCTAACTTCTAGAATAGTGGGTGGACCTTTTTGGTCTTCCCACTATTTTGCGACTAACAATAAAACAATTAAACACGCCGTTCTGGCTATAAGAAAAAGTTTTTCATGCATAATTTAAAAGAAAAATCAATGACTACTCATCCTTTAAATCCGTTTCAGATTCAAGAAGAATATGAGCAGCATTCACTCTATTCATCCCAAAACGAGCATGATGCTTGTGGTGTTGGACTTGTAATCAATATTCAAGGTGAAAAAAGCCACCAAATTGTTGCCAATGGTTTACAAGTTTTAGAAAACATGGTTCACCGTGGTGCTGAAAGTGCTGACAACAAGACTGGGGATGGAGCGGGTATCCTGCTACAAATTCCTCATGAATTTATTCTGTTACAAGGCATACCGGTCCCTGCTAAAGGTAAATATGGTACTGGTCTTGTTTTTTTGCCTAAAGATGCAGCCAGAGCGGAACAATGTTTAAACCTAATCACGGAACTTACCGAAAAAGAAGGTCTGAAATTATTAGCTGTTCGTGATGTACCTGTAAATAGTGATATTTTGGGTCAGATTTCGGCTTCTAATGAACCACTTACCAAACAAATTTTTGTTTCTGGTGATTTATCACAACAAGAATTAGAACATAAATTATATATTCTTAGAAAGAAAATTGAAAACTCAATTCGTCTTTCTAATCAATTCAATGACCGTAGTTTCTATATTGTAAGTTTGTCTACTAAGCAGATGATTTACAAAGGGATGCTTACCTCTTTGCAATTGAGAGATTATTTCCCTGATTTGTCAGATGTGAATTTTGCAAGTGCAATCGCCCTTGTTCACTCTCGTTTTAGTACCAATACCATGCCTACTTGGGATTTGGCACAACCTTTCCGTATGTTGGGTCACAATGGTGAAATCAATACCATTCGCGGTAACCGTTCTTGGATGACTGCTCGCGAAAGTGTCTTGAAATCTGATCACTTGGGTGACTTGAATGAACTTTTCCCTGTGGTTCAACCAGGTATGAGTGATAGTGCTTCTCTTGATAATGTACTAGAATTCTTAGTGATGTCAGGAAAAAGTCTTCCACATGCTATGGCGATGATGGTTCCTGAAAGTTGGGATTCTAAAAACCCTATTTCAAACAACCTAAAAGGTTTTTATGAATATCACAGTATGTTCATGGAGCCTTGGGATGGTCCTGCTACACTTTTGTTTAGTGATGGTCGATATGCTGGTGGTATGTTAGATCGTAATGGTTTACGTCCTGCTCGCTTCTTGATCACCCATGATAACATGATGATTGTTGCTTCTGAAACGGGTACTGTTGAAATTGCTCCTGAAAGAATTAAGTCTAAAGGTAGACTTCAACCAGGTAAAATGTTGATGGTGGATACTGAAATTGGTGAAGTCTATTTTGATCATGAATTGAAAGAAGGTTTGGCTAAAGCTTTCCCTTACAATGAATGGTTGTCTACCCACCGTATTATTTTGGATGATATCTCTTCTGGTAGAACCGTTAAATCTGAAGTGCCTAACTACAAGGTGTTGTTGAAAGCTTTTGGATATTCTAAAGAAGATCTTGAAAAATTGATTATTCCTATGGCAAGTGATGGCTATGAGCCAACTGCTTCTATGGGTAATGATACTACTTTGGCTGCCTTTTCGGGCAAACCACAACGTTTATTTAACTACTTCCGTCAACAATTTGCGCAGGTAACCAATCCACCGATTGATCCTATCCGCGAAGAGTTGGTGATGTCAGTAACTGGTTATGTTGGGTCTTTGAACCGCAATCTTTTAGAGCCAGCTTCTGAAATTTGTAAGATGGTTAAATTGACCAGCCCTATATTGACCAATACCCAATTTGATATTTTATTAAATCTTCAATACAAAGGTTTTTCTACTGCTGTATTACCTATGCTCTTTAAAGCTACTGAAGGTGCAAAAGGTTTGGAGAATGCTGTGAAAGAACTTTGTTTGGCAGTTGAAAAATCAGTTGACGAAGGTAAAAACTATATCGTATTAAGTGATAGAGGTGTGGATCAAGACAATGCTCCAATCCCTTCTCTATTAGCTGTTTCTGCTGTTCATCAATATTTGATTGATAAACGCAAACGTATGCAAATCGACATCGTAGTCGAATCTGCTGAACCACGTGAGGTAATGCATTTTGCCTTATTACTAGGTTTTGGTGCCAATGCTATTAATCCTTATTTAGTATTTGGTGTCCTAAATGAAAATATCAAATCTGGTGATATTAGCCTTGATTTTGCCACTGCAGAGAAACATTTCGTTAAAGCTGTTAACAAAGGTTTGTTGAAAGTATTCTCAAAAATGGGAATATCTACGCTACACAGTTACCGTGGGGCTCAACTTTTTGAAGCTTTAGGTATATCAACTGAAATTTTGAGCACCTACTTTAAAGGGGTTGTTTCTAAAATTGAAGGTATTGATATGGAAGACATTGCCAATGAAACTTTATTTTCTTTTGTTTCTGCATATTATCCAGATCAAGATGCTCCAAAAGGACTTCCAAATTTAGGTCACTATGCGTATCGTATTGATGGTGAGTACCATGCTTGGAATCCAGAAACCATTGCTCGTTTGCAAATTGCTACTAAAACAGGTCTTTATTCTAAGTATAAAGAGTACGCTGCGGAAGTAGATGATAAAGAAGAACCAGCCTTTATTCGTGATTTCTTTAATTACAAACGCAATCCTATTGATATTTCAGAGGTTGAACCGGTAGAAGCCATCATGAAACGCTTTGTTACCGGAGCAATGTCTTATGGTTCTATTAGCCGTGAAGCGCATGAGGCAATGGCAATTGCTATGAATATCGTTGGTGGTCGTAGTAATACAGGTGAAGGTGGTGAAGATCCTGAACGTTATAAAAAACGTGAAGATGGTTTGAGCACGCGTAGTTCTATTAAGCAAGTTGCTTCTGGACGTTTTGGTGTGACTGCTGAGTATTTGGTGAATGCTGATGAAATTCAGATTAAAGTGGCCCAAGGTGCTAAACCTGGTGAAGGTGGTCAATTACCTGGACATAAAGTAGATCAAATTATTGCAAAAACACGTCACTCGATTCCGGGTATCTCTTTAATTTCGCCTC
>CANFFA010000105.1 GCA_947445425.1 Paludibacteraceae bacterium | reverse complement strand
TGACGGCATAGCAATGGTACATAGAGCCCGCGGCATTATAAGTGATATGGAATTCGTTCAATTTCATCCCACTGCTTTGTACCATCCCGGCGAAAGACCAACATTCCTAATTACCGAGGCCATTAGAGGTTATGGAGCAGTATTGCGCACCCAAGATGGAAAAGAGTTTATGCACAAATATGACGAAAGAGGATCCTTGGCTTCACGTGATATTGTGGCAAGAGCAATTGACAATGAGATGAAATTACGGGGGCATGACTTTGTATATTTGGATGTTACAAAAAAAGAGCCTAAACAAACCAAATTACATTTTCCAAACATCTATAAAAAATGTTTGGAGTTGGGCATAGACATTACAAAAGATTATATACCCGTTTCACCAAGCCAACATTATTTATGCGGCGGTATAAAGGTTGATCTAAATGCATGCTCATCCATTAAAAATCTATATGCAGCAGGCGAATGTTCCTGTACTGGGCTTCATGGTGCAAATAGATTGGCTTCAAATTCACTAATTGAAGCAATAGTTTATGCTGATGCGGCACTTAAAGATGCCATTTCCAAAATTGACAAAATTAGCTTTAACAATAGTATTCCACAATGGAATGACGAAGGAACTTCGCTTCCTGAAGAAATGGTACTGATTACACAGAGTTTTAGAGAAGTTGAACAAATCATGAGTACATACGTAGGAATTGTGCGATCAAACTTACGGCTAAACAGAGCCATGAAAAGATTGGAGATACTTTACAGAGAAACAGAAAACTTATTTGATAGATCGGTGGTTTCACGGGAAATCTGTGAACTTCGCAACGTAATAAGTGTAGCTTATTTGATTATAAAACAAGCTATTGTACGAAAAGAGAGTCGTGGGTTACACTATACAGTAGATTATCCAGAACGGATGAGTAACGATGTTATAAAATAAAAATCCCTAAAGCATCCCACATGAAACAAGTGCTACTTTTAAGTTGCTTTATTATATTCACCTACACGCTGCGTGCTCAATACACAACCAAAGGTGATTTACGATATTCAAATCAAACTTTCACTATCATAGAAGGAAATACACAAAATGAATGGGTCAAAGGGGAAGTTGACACACCTAGAAGCTCCAACAATCAAACCTGGGCCAATGAATATGTTAGTTTCAATGCCAACTCTGAAGGAATTTTCATAATTGTTACAACTGGAAAAAACAAAGTAAAATTATTTGCACTTACAGGCCAAATGTTATTGGATGGTGATTTAACACAAGGTCGCTTTTTTATTCCAGCAAAAAAAGGGATTTACTTCTTAAGAGTGAACACCAAAAGCTTTAAAGTGATTTGTAAATAATTTAGAAGTATATAAAATCACTTCAAATCAACTCATAAAAATTTAAACACATCATAAAATGATCAAGCACATTGTATTTTTTGGTTTGGCAGATAGTGCCGAAGGAAAATCAAAAGCCGAACTGGCAGAGTATATCAAATTGGAATTAGAAAATTTAATTCACCTTATTCCAGAAATAAAAAAAATAGAAGTAGGTATTAATTCCCATAATGCCCCAAAAACAAATTACGATTTGGCTTTGTATACCGAATTTGAAAGCATGGAAGCATTGAATATATACATAGAACATCCTGAGCACAAAAAAGTTGCTGATTTCGTTGGAAAAGTTCGCACAACGCGTGCTGCAGTTGATTACGAAGTATAAGCAATCCCTTCAATTTAGGATTCTATATTATTTGTATAATTCCTAAAAATGAAAATAAGTACCTGAAGATATTAAATCGACACTTTATTTAGTTTCTAAAAAACAAACACAAAGTCACGAAGACACGAATTAAATTATACTTAAAAGTTGCCGTTTTGTGGCTTTTAGTCTTTGTGTTTATTTTTCTTGTACATTTTGTATGAACTTACAATAAGTGACGATTATTCATGGTTAGCTACTTAGTATTTGTGTTAAAGTATTCTGTGTTTTTATAGTGATACAATATAGAGAATAACTTTAACTCCTTATTTTCAGAAAGCTATAAATTAAATACTGAAATATGATTTTAGAAAACAAATAGTTAATCAAATTTAACATTTTATTTTGAACATTTATCAAAAAAAGCGAGTTATATTTGCATACAATTTAGACTCATCCTATTGATGGTTTTTTAATTGTAAATAGGTTGATTTTAACACAATATAAAATTCACAAGATCAGAAGAAACAAGAGGAAGTTTTCAATTTTAGTATCGTAAATTTCAAATTAAATAGGTCAAGATAAAGACTTTATTCATCTAAAAATCAAAACAAATTATCTATTTTCTATGAATGACATTACTACGATTAATTCTTCTAAACTTATTGGTTGTCTACCTTTCCATCTCAACACTAATTTAAAACACTCGTTATAGAACCCTAGACTTGGGCAGAAACCAAGTATTAGATTAACGATTATTTTTAACAAATTAGCAAGTAAAACTGAGATGAATACAACTAAACTTACCCTCATTATAGTCGCATTATTGTTTTGTTCAAGTACTCAAGTATTTAACTTTGCATCCCTTCATGCGCAATTATTCAAAAAAATAGTTCATAATAATAACCCTGACTATGTACCTCCAAAGTATAAGTCTCGTTTTTTAGATAAAAACGGATTGGTAAATGTGGACAAAAAATACAGAAGTAAGCGTCTAGACCCTGCAAAGGAAAGGATAGTTGCTCCTGAAATTACTGAAAGAATAAAAATTACTGACGCCGATTTTGCTACGCCTTTGGGCAATCGTTTTTATCAAAAAAACGGATTAGTCAATGTAGATAAAAAGTTAGTTGAAAAACGATTTACACAAGAAGATCAATTGCCATTTCTATATGGAAGAAGCCTTTATCAAGAACGAAAAGTGTATAAAGTTAGAAAGCCTTTTTTCAGTAGAATATTTAATTTCAATTTTGACAAAATAAACATTTTTAAATCTGAGGATAAAGTAAGACATAAACAAGAAGTTGTTAGTCCTAGGTAAATCATTTATCACAGATAAAACTGATACTTCAGCATTTGACACAACAAAAAATACCCGTTCAGACTACATATGTAGTCTGAACGGGTATTTTTATTTACTCCACCTCATCTCTCTCCATCGTTCCTGTTGATCTAAATTAAAAAAGGTCCAGGCGACGATACGGGTCGTTTTTGTACCTTGAACCATGGGGATCGTTTTAACTTGTAAAGCCCCTGCACTTTGAAGTGCAGCATATACTGCTTTGAGATGATCCTTCTTTGATATCAAGGTAGTAAACCAAAAACAAGTGCTTGAGAATTGCTTACTCTGGCGTATCATATCTCTGACAAATCTCTCCTCACCACCCTCACACCACAACTCTGTATTTTGACCTCCAAAATTTAATGTTGGCGTTGTTATTTTTTTATGATTAAGACTACTTAATTTCTTTAATGTTCCGGCCTGTGCTTCAGCTAATGATGCATGAAAAGGGGGGTTACAAATGGAAACGTCAATAAACTCATCCCTTTTCATTACTCCATGAAAAACATCTTTGGCATTCTCCTGTACACGAAGCATCACATTTTTCTTGAGTAAAGGATTGTAGTTTATAATCTTACGAGCCGACTCCAAGGCTAAAGTATCAATATCAGAACCCACAAATGACCACCCATAGGATTTAATTCCAATGATAGGAAACACACAACTAGCACCTACCCCAACATCCATACACTTGATTTTATACCCTTTAGGTATTTGACCTTGATTACAGCTCGCCAATAAGTCTGCGACTTGGTGTATGTAATCAGCTCGTCCTGGCACAGGCGGACATAAATAATCTGTTGGAATATCCCAATAATCTATATTATAGTAACACTTCAAAAGTGCTTTATTCAGCCATTTTACAGCTTTGGGATTCGAAAAATCAATTGACTCATCATCAAAATCATTTTTCTTTACATATTTTGAAAGTTCAGAACAGCTTCCAATCAGCAATTCAAAATCATAACGTTCCCTGTGAAGATTACGGGGATGAAGGCTAATTTTCTCTATTGGATGTTCTTTCTTTTTTTCGAGCATAAATTTTAGTAATTTTAGTTGGATTGCAAAGGTAAACATTGTATACTGATGTCCGACTAACTAATCACCAAATTATAAAGCTCAATCGAAAAATGATTGATGTATCCTGGCTCACTTCTTAATGATGTTATCAATTTTAACCAGTTTGTTTTTTAAAGCAAACATTATCATCGTCGGAGTATTTTTACATGCTGTTTTTTCGAGTAGATTTGAGCGATGACTCTTTACAGTCTTCGGACTAATGTGAAGAAATTCAGCAATTTCATCCGTTGTTAATCCTTGGCAGATGTGCTTAAGAATCTCCTTTTCTCTTACTGAAATTGCTGACTTTCCTGGTGAAATTTGAGAAGTAGAACGACTGTAGTTTTGAATAATCAACCTTAAAATTTCATTTGAGAAAAAGCTTTTTCCTAATAGAATATCTTTTATGGCTTGTTCCACTTCAACAATGCCACTCGTTTTCAACACAAAACCTTTCACCCCTAAATCTACCATTTTATAATAATACTCTTCATCCCCAAACATTGTTAGAGCAATTATTTTAAGATCTGGATATAATTCCAAGGCCTTTTGGGTGGCTTCCATACCATCCATATGAGGCATATCAATATCCAACAATACAAGATCTGGTTTATTATTCTGAAGAAGTTCCATCAGCTCATTACCATTGGATGCCTCTCCAATGACATCAGCCACTTGATCAATTACAAGTATTGTTTTTAATCCTTGACGAAAAATCAAATGATCATCAACAAGGATTAGAGTAGGAATAATAGGAGCTGGTAAGTTTGGTGAAGTCATAATTAATTGAATTACAGTTTAAAATTTAGTTAAATATACATCGTGATTATTGAGCCAAGATATAATGAGCCCTGATTATTTCTCTTCAAGCATTACTACGAAGTGATAATCCACCCCCAAGCCTGGCTTACTAAACATAGTTATTTCTCCACCAATAGAGGATAGGCGATTCTGAAGATTAAAAAGGCCCAATCCTTTTTGTTCTGAGATCATTTTATCCAAATCAAAACCTTGACCGTCATCCCTGTATTGAAGTAATAATTTATGTCCAGTATCATTTATTTGAATATATATATTTTTAGCTTTAGAATACTTTAATGAATTGTTAACACATTCGATAACAGCACGGTACAAAGCCACTTCAATTTCCATTTCGAGCCTTCTGTGTACATTGCTTTGAAGCGTAATTCTAATGGGATTTGCCGCTTCTACCTTCGTTGAGAAATTCTGTATTGCAGAAGTAAGTCCATGATATTCAAGAATATGTGGACTCAATTTATAGGAAATCTCTTTCACGGATGTAAGCGTATCTTCCAAAATCTCTTCTGCTTTTAGAATAATTTCATCTCTTTGTTCTATATTTTTTATTTTCTGAGTCCATTGCAGATACAATTTTATAGTTGACAAAAGTGGACCTATACCATCATGAAGTTCTTTCGCAAAGTAAGCTCTCTCCTTCTCTTCCGTTTGAATGATTGCTTTAACCATGTTTTTTTTCTGAATCTGCTTTTTTTCAGTAATATCATGTACTACCCCATACATAGCTTGTTCGTTTAAAACATAGTGTAATATGATTTCAACTAAAACTATAGTATTATCCTTTTTCACACACTCTATTTCTAAGGTTCTTAAGTCATCCTTATTGTGATTTTTAGATAAAAATTCCTCTAAATAAGGTGCTTTTGAAGCACAAAACAGATCAAATGGATTCATCAATCGTAATTCTGAAAACTCATATCCAAAAATGCTGGACATGGCTGGATTTACAAATTCAAACACAGCACTTTTTAAAATAAATATACCATCTATGATATTCTCAGATACAAGTTTGTATTTCCGCTCACTATTCTTGAGCAAATTTTCAGTATTTTTTCGCTCTGTAATATCCCGATTTCCTCCCCTAATCCCCATAAAATCCCCAGCCTGATTTATAATGGGTTGACATACGTGACCTATCCACCTCACAGCTCCATCGGCCTTCACAATTCTGTACTCAAATTCATCACAAGCTTTGAGCATATTTGTTTCGTTGAGTTTATGAAATTGGAACATTTCTAAATCATCTGGATGAACAATCTCATAATCAAGGAGTGAATTATTCAGAAATTCTTGAGCAGTACATCCCGTAATCCCCTCACAAGAGGGAGAACAATATACATAATTATCATTTTCGTCTATCCAAAATTCCCAATCAGTAGTATAATTAGCTACAGTTCTAAATTTTTCTTCACTTTTCAGAAGTTCTTCTTTTGAAATTCGTCGTTCTAATTTATCTTTCGCCTCATCAAGCGCCCGTTGAACTGCTGATGGTAATCTTGCCAACCTATCCTTTAAAATATAATCAATGGCCCCCTTCTTAATTAACTCAATGGCTTTCTCCTCCCCTATCATTCCTGAAACACAAATAAAGGGTACTTCCGAACATAATTCAGTGCTTAAAGCAAGTGCTGCAAAGGCATCGAAAGTTGGCAAACTAAAATCCGATAGAATTACGTCATAACGCTTCGTTTGTAAGGCATTGATATAATCAGCCTCCGTTTCAACCCTCAACACATCCAACTGATATCCAGCTCGTTTCAAACACTCAACAATAATTTCAAAATCTAGCACCGAATCTTCAAGTGACAACACAGCCAATTCTGTCTTTCTGATATCTGTCTCCATGTTGATTTGAATTATATAATGTTAATTACCGAATCTGAAAATAAATGGATAAACACGCAGAATATTCAAGAAAGTGAATTTTTAGAAATCCAAAAAGTACCAATCTGTTTTACTGCTTTTAAAAATTCATCATAAGCCACTGGTTTGACGACATAAGCATTTGCTCCAAAAGCATAACTGGTCTTTAAATCAGACTCTTCCCGCGAAGACGTAAGCATAACTACAGGAATTAATCTTAATGAATTTAGTTTGCGTATCTGTTGCAGTGCCTCAATACCATCCATTCTTGGCATTTTAACATCTAGTAAAATTAGAGCGGGATTCTCTGGTTCACGTTGTTGATATTTCCCTTTATAAGTTAAATAATCCAATGCCTCTACGCCATCATTTACCACTACCACTTTACTCACTACCATTTCAGTAGATAGTGCTGAAACAATAAGTTCTACATCGTTAAGACTATCTTCTGCTAGCAAAATACTTCTACCTTTATTCATCCTTTATACTCTTGAATGAAATAAAAGCTCACGTTCAGGAATCTCATTGAGAAGTACCCAAAACATACCAACTTCAGTAACTGCTTTAATAAAATCTTTAAAATCGACAGGCTTAATCACATAAGCATTGACTCCTAATTCATAGCACAATTTCAACTCAGGTTCTTCACGAGAAGAAGTTAGCATTA
>CANFFA010000104.1 GCA_947445425.1 Paludibacteraceae bacterium | reverse complement strand
TATGATCAAGCCCAAAGATGTTGTGCTATTGGTAACCCCTATTGATTTAGCTGCACCCGAAGGTAGGATGATTTTGCCACAAGTAATGACATTACGCGATGTACTCGATCATGATGCTATTTGTGTAACGGTAAAAGATAGTGAATTAGAGGATTTTCTTAAAACAGGTATTAAGCCCGCTCTTGTGGTTACAGATAGTCAGGCTTTTGATTTTGTATCTAAATTAGTCCCGGAAGATGTTCCTCTCACCGGTTTCAGTATCATCTTTGCACGAATGAAGGGTGACTTCGACGCCTATATGAAAGGTACTCCGAAATTGTCAGACCTAAAAGATGGTGACAAAATACTAATGCTCGAATCATGTACGCATCAAGTTACCTGTGATGATATTGGCAGGGTGAAACTACCGAATTGGATAAAGAAATTCAGTGCTAAGAACATTGAATTTGACTTTATATCGGGCATTGCTCCCCTGCCAGCTGATCTAAGTACATATGCCCTTATTGTTCAATGTGGTGGTTGTATGGTTACGCGTAAGCAAGTGGTGAACCGTATCAAAATGGCTGCACAGCAAGGTGTAGCGGTTACGAACTATGGTTTAGCAATTGCGTATTTGAATGGGATATTTGATAGGGTGACAGAGCCAATGCGCCATGCCCCTAACCCCTAAAGGGGAATTAATTTACTTCGTTCGACATCAATATCGACATCAATATCGACATCAATTTTTCAGGTAAAACAATATGGAAATCAATAGTAATATCATCTCCCCTTTAGTGGTAGGGGGTTTAAACTCCCC
Source organism: Paludibacteraceae bacterium (assembly GCA_947445425.1). GTDB lineage: Bacteria > Bacteroidota > Bacteroidia > Bacteroidales > Paludibacteraceae > Paludibacter. The sequence goes on along the minus strand of CANFFA010000104.1, from coordinate 6,703 downwards.
TTTAGGGGCAAGGGATCTAACCCACCTACTTCAACTAGAAGGTGAGGAACGCAAGACTATGCTTCGAAAAGCTGCTGAGGTGAAAGCTTCTGAGGTGGGGAATGTGGTTTATCTAAGGGGATTGATTGAGTTTTCGAATTGTTGTGTCAAAAACTGTATGTATTGTGGTATTCGTTTGGATAACAAAACAGTCCAAAGATATACTGTGTCGAATGAAGATATTCTTGCTGCAGCAAAATATGCCTACGATAAAAATTTCGGGTCCATTGTTTTACAGTCAGGTGAAATTGAAAGTCCAGCCTTTACCGAAAAAGTTGAATACTTATTGCAAGAGATCAAGGCCTTATCAAATGGAGAGTTGGGTGTAACCCTTTCTTGCGGTGAACAAAGTGAAGATACTTATAGAAGGTGGTTTTTGGCTGGAGGGCATAGATATTTATTACGCATTGAGACTTCTAACCCGGAATTGTACTCTAAAATTCATCCCAATGATGCATTACATAGTTTTACAAAGCGTGTAGATTGTTTAAAATTGCTGAAAAAGATTGGTTATCAGGTCGGAACTGGTGTAATGGTGGGCTTGCCTTTTCAAACCTTTGAAGATTTGGCTAATGATTTATTGTTTATGAAGGAGCTAGACATAGACATGTGTGGTATGGGTCCTTTTATTGAGCATGTAGATACGCCACTCTATCAGTTAAAGGATCAACTTTGGCCACTTCAGAAACGCTTTGAGGTAACACAGAATATGGTGGCACTTTTGCGCATTATGATGCCTGATATTAATATTGCTGCCACCACAGCATTACAGGCCATAGACAAATTGGGAAGAGAAAAAGTAATCAGAACTGGTGCTAATATCCTAATGCCCAACATCACTCCTGGCGTGTACCGTAACAGCTATAAACTCTACGACAATAAACCCTGTACCGACGAAAGTGCTGATGATTGTACGAGTTGCATTGATGTAAGGGTACACCTTACCGATAATGAAGTGGGTTATGGTAAATGGGGAGATTCCAAGCGCTTTGGTAAAAGGGGATAGACGATTTGGAAATTTAATGATTTGAAAATTGAGTCACTGAGAACACATTATTTGAATTTTAATCCTACTTTTGCAGACTAAATCAAAGAATTATTATGAAGCGGATTGGCGAAAGAATTAATATTAAAAGGAAACAGCTTAATTTACAGCTCAATGACTTAGCAAAAAAAGTAGGTATTTCTCCTAGTGCATTATCGCAAATTGAAAAGGCCAAAGCTTTTCCATCCATCCTCACTCTGAAGTCAATTGCGGAGAATCTTAATACAACCGTAGGGGAGCTTATTGGTGAAAATGAGACGCTAAGTAAAAATCCTGTAGTACATAAAAACGAAATGAAATTCGTAGAGAGAAATTCTACAGGTACCGAAGTTTTTCTACTTGCACACCACGACCTTAATAAACAGATGGATACCTATCTATTGAAGTTCGTACAAGGGGCTGATTTATCAGATTTATTTACCTCCTGTTCCAATCAAATCTTTTGTTATGTCGTTTCTGGTGAAATTTCTCTCTGTTTAGAAGATATAAATTATATACTACAAGTGGGTGATAGTATCTATTTTGATGCACGAAGCACTTACTCTGTAATAAATACTTCTGAACTGCTCTGCGAATTGGTTTGGATTATTTCTGCTTAATCTCTTTCCAATGTCTGTTTGTGTAAAATACACATTTCTCACCTCCTCCATCCCATTAATGAATAGAATTATTTCTTAATAAATTAAGCCACACTTTATTTATTAAGAAATAATTCATTACCTTTGTCGTGAAATTTTAATCCGACAAAGCTATGAAACAAGCTGCAATTTTTTTAGATAGAGACGGCACCATTATAAAGGATGTTGGTTATATCAAAAATTCAAATGAAGTAGAGTTCTTTCCAGAGACTTTTACGACCCTCCTAAAATTACAATCCAATTTTCTTCTTTTTATTATTACCAATCAATCAGGAATATCAAAAGGGTTTACTACCGAAAATGAAGTCATGCAAGTTAACAATTATATTGTAGCTGAATTGAAATCAAAGGGCATTATTATTACTGAAGTTTACTGTTGTCCACATAGTAATGAAGATAATTGTTATTGCAAGAAACCAAAACCATATTTCATTGAAGAAGCTGCGAAGGCATACAATTTAGATTTAGCCAATTCATACATCCTCGGTGATCATCCGTCAGATGTGTATTGTGGACTAAATGCAAAAGTTACTCCCATATATGTATTGACAGGACATGGTGAAATGCATAGAAAATCCTTAGTTTCTGATTGTTATGTTCGTTCAAATATAGCAGAAGCATCAGAATTGATTCAAGCTAGGATTTATCAAAAACAGTTTTAATACATTCAAAAATATATAATATTTCCAATTTATTATTATTCATTTTAAACAACAAAAGAGCAATGAACAAAGTAGTTATTATTATGGGCTCTAAAGCCGATTTGGAATGGTCGCAAAAAATTGCATCATCATTGAAAGGGTTTGAAATAGAGGTAAAAATGTATGTAGCATCAGCACATAAAATCCCTCTAAAATGCTTAGAAATAATCAAGGGTCATGAAGTTGAAAATACTGTTTTCATAACTGTTGCAGGGAGAAGTAATGCACTCAGCGGCTTTTCTGATGCTCAAACGCATTGCCCAGTGATTGCTTGTCCTCCTTATAGCGATGCTTTCTCTGGTAGCGATCTATTTTCAAGTTTGAGAATGCCTTCGGGAGTTGCTCCTTTGGTAATTCTAGACCCTCAAAATGCAGCGCTGGCTGCTGCAAAGATTTTTGCATTGAGCAATGAAAAGCTTAGAAATAAAGTCATCGAGTTTCAAGAGGCACAAAGAAAAAAACTTTTAGAAGACAACGAATTCGTATCCGCTTTATAAAATTATGATAGAAACTGGTACTGACATCGAATTTGCCGCAAAATGTATAGCCAATGGTGATTTGGTAGCATTTCCTACTGAAACAGTTTATGGATTGGGCGCAAATGCGTTCAATCCATTTGCGGTTGCGCGTGTATTTGAAGTGAAAGAACGTCCGACTTTTGATCCTTTGATTGTACATATATCAGAATTGAAGCAGATTACGGATTTGTATGACAATACTATCAGCGATCTTGTTTATTCTTTGGCACAAGCTTTTTGGCCTGGACCTTTGACCATCGTACATCCAAAATCTGAACGCGTTCCGGATCTTGTTACTGCTGGATTGAATACTGTGGCAGTTCGTATGCCTTCTCATCCGATTGCTTTGGAATTAATCCGATTGGCTGGAACTCCTATTGCTGCACCAAGTGCCAATCGTTTTGGACAGCTTAGCCCAACTCGTCCAGAACATGTACAAAAGCAATTGACCGATATAGCCTATTTGCTGGAGAATGATTCAGAAATGTTTGGTATTGAGTCTACTGTTGTTTCTATTCAGGGTGGAAAATGTATTTTGTTGCGTCCAGGTGCCATCTCTTTAAGCGATATACAAAAAGTTGTACCCTGTAGTGTTACCGACAAGAAAAATGCACAGGATAAACTACATGCCCCAGGATTATTGAAAAGTCACTATTCCCCGAATAAGCCCTTGCATATCCTTAGGGATGGTGTTCAAAATCTACCTACTGGTTCAGGTCTTATTCTTCATGAAAGTCTTAAAGAAATCACTAATGCTAAACGCCATATCTCTACTTCTGAATCTTTAAATATGGTTGAAATAGCAGCTAATTTATTTAGTTCACTTCATATAATGGAAGATGATGCTGCAATAAATCAGATTTATATTGCTTCAGTTGAAGAAATTGGATTAGGTGTTGCAATTATGGATAGAATTCGAAAAGCTAGTTATAGGTATAATTGATATTCTGCTTAGAACTTCAACTTCATGTTTGTTTTTTTACTTTTCGAATATTTAAAACTGCTCTTTCCCAATCACACTCTCAGCAGCTTTTCTTGCTTTGGCTTTTGAGTTAAATGAATAACTAATTCCTAGTTCTGCAATGGGTCCGTAGCGATAATAAGTGGTTTCTTGGTAAAAGATTTCCTCCCCTTTTTTGTTATAGGCCCTCGTGTCTAAGCCTTCAATGTTTGAACCTAACAAATCAAGTCCTTTGAGTGAAAATTCCCATCCACTCCACTGCTTTGGAGCATATGAAAAGGCTGTATTGGCCATATAGAATAGGTCATTTTGACCTTGAGCAGTCACAGTTGCCGATCTAAAGCTAAAATCTGCTGTGAATTTTAGTTCTTTAGATATAAAATAGTTTAGGTTCGATTTTGCACTCCAATTGACACTGCTATTGTTTACTTTATAGCCAAAAATATCACCTTTGACACTGTAATTATAAACAGAACCTCCCAGGTACATTTTTAGTTTGGGATGAAGGTCTAGGTTCGCATTCAGTTCAAGTCCTGTGGAGGAGCTATTACCTGCATTTGTGAAACTTCTAATCAAAACCTCTTCTTTGTTGAGAATTGCTAATACGCTTGGTATCTCATTCGTTACTGTATTTACCCTAAAAACAGCATTTTCAACACCACGATAAAAGCCGACCAAACTAATATTCTGTTTTCCGATGTTTTTTTCAAGTGTCAATTCTACATTGTTCAAGTACTCAGGTTTTAAGGTCGGATCACCTACTTCAAATACCTCTAAATGTCGTCTGTAAAGAAATGGGGTCATGCTTTTTAGTGCTGGTCTATTGATCCTTCTGCTGGCAGCAAAACTTATTTTACTATTTTCTACTGGTTTATAACTAGCAAGAAAGGAGGGGAACAAATCAAATTTACGATAGGTATAGCTAGGCTTCTTGTCTGCGCTGGATGTCAAAATGGAGAAGTAATCTGGAGAACTAATGTCAATGCATTGGTCCGTATATTCTCCCCTTAGTCCTGTTATAAAATTTACATTGCTGATGACTCCTGAGTAGTCAAAATAACCTGCATATATACCTCGTTCCAGGTTCATTGAATTCTCTAAGGCTGTAAATGGAATTAAGCCAGCTGTTGTACTCAATGTGTCAAAATTAAAGGCACCCGATATTTTAAAGTATTGCGGTTGAAATCCAAAGCTTAATTTGTGTCCATTGTCCAAGGTTTTACTATAATCAACAGATAAACGTCCACCTTGTAATGGAGTATCATCGGTTTGTTTATATTCTAATTGTTTGGCACCAATTATTTTGCTTGTATTATCAAAAGCATAATTAGCATTTGATAATTCTCGGCTGAAGTCTGAGAATTCATATTGAAAAGACAATTTTAAGTCCGATTTATTCTCAAACTTATGGTTGAAATCTACACTGGCAGTATTAAATACGCCATCTCTACTGTCAGTATTTGGATTGTAGAGGGTTTGATTATCTGTATTTATGCCGGCAATTGGATTTTTATTGATATCACCATAAATATTATTATAAATATAAAAAGCTGAGCGGGCATCTTTTCGTTTTCCCATAAAATAAGATGCCGCCATTGAAGAACTTTTAGAAATTTGATAGTCCATCCCCACACTGGCAGTCATGTATTTGTAGGTTTCAGGACGTTCTCCTGCGGCCACCATGTGTCTGTACAAGCCTTTTGTGTCATCTACTAAAATACGTGCATCCCCATCTCTGTTCCCATTCACTTCACGGTCACTATAATTAAATCCTCCATACAGCGAGAGCTTATCTTTCATGTAAACGAAGTTGATACCTGAATTGATGCGATTGTCATTCATTTTATACCCGCTGAATGGGTCTGTCTTATTCCCCCAGGGTGAACCGCCGATGAGTCCGTTTGCAGTTATGGAAAGCCCTTGTTCCCCTGCTCTTTTAGTGGTAATGTTGACGATACCCCCTTTACCCTGTGCATCAAATTTAGAAGTCGGCACTGAGATAATTTCAACGTTTTCAATTTGATTCGCTGCCACTTGACTGAGCAGAGTAGATGCGTCCATCTGGGTAGGTTTACCATTGAGATAAACCATAAAGTCAGAGCTTCCCCTTACGGAAATAGTTCCATCAGGATCAATGGCAATAGACGGAAGTTTAGAAAGTATATCTGCTGCAGTTCCTCCTTTGGCAGTCTCAAAATCATTGGCCCTGAAAACTTGCCTGTCAATTTTACTGAGCATTGTTTTTTGATTGGCCGTAACCTCTACGCCCTTTAAAGTGACAGCTGTATTGATTAGTACGATCTCCCCTAAATTCACTTTTGAGCTTTTATTCTCAATTTTAATCCCCTTTTGAGTGAATTTTTCATATCCCACAAAGCTAATTGATAGATCATACTCCCCAATATCAAGTTTTTCGATGGAGACTTCACCTTTCGAATTAGCAAAGTTGGAACTTGTCTTTTGAGTAGCTGTATTCGTAACTACGAGTGTACCGTAGGGTATACGTTCATGATTGTTTTTCTCGTACAATACACCTGTAATACTTCCTTTTTGGGCATAACTGACGATTGATAAAAGCAATAAAAGTAAGGTGGGAATTTTTTTCATAAGATATTTTTCTTGTTGTAAATAATTTCTAGGATTTGTTACTTAATCCTTTTATTAAAGGTTTTTTACTTGTTCTTTGTTCTCTATAGACCTACATTTCTTCAAAAAGTTTAAAGTGATGCTAATAAATCCCCCCCCCCCCCCCCCCCCCCCCCCCCCCCCCCCCCCCCCCCCCCCCCCCCCCCCCCCCCCCC
>CANFFA010000103.1 GCA_947445425.1 Paludibacteraceae bacterium | reverse complement strand
TAATTTAGAAAAAACCAAAAAGGATGTGAATTTGATGATCAATAATTATCCTATTATGAATGGGGTAAATTTACTAGGAAACCTAAACAAACTAACCGTTACTCAATTGCATCTAGTGCCAGGTGCCATTCGCATAGAGGCCAATGTGACGGGAAAAGTGGCCTTAAAGGTTGAAGATTTAAAATTCTAAAAATACGAACAAATTTAGTCGAAAATTAGTCAATAAGGATGAATTTGTATTTTGGAAGTTCCTTTATTTTTGCACCGAATAAATAATTTGTTGTACCATTTTAAAATTAAAAAATCATGTCTGTAAATAAAGTTATTTTAGTAGGTCACGCAGGAAAAGACCCAGAAATTCGTTATATTGAAAAAGGATTAGCAGTTGCAAATTTCTCCTTGGCTACCACCGAAAGAGGATATACTTCACAAAGTGGGGTTGTTGTTCCAGATCGAACCGAATGGCACAACATAGTTGCTTGGAGGGGATTGGCGGAATTAGCGGAGAAATATATCCGCAAAGGAAGTGAGCTGTATGTGGAAGGTAAACTTCAAACAAAATCTTGGGAGAAAGATGGTATAAAAAGGTATACCACCGAGATTTATGCAGAGACCATTAATTTACTCGGTAAAAAGCCAGATCATATCGAGCCTTTAGCACGGACGGTAGTCGCTTCAGTTCCTGTCTCGGGCACAACAGGAACAACAGTTTCTGAACCTGTGATGGCAATGGAAGCTCCTGCACACGGGGAGGATGATTTGCCATTTTAAAAGACATTAATAAGACAAAAGAACAAAGATTAAAGACGCGGTTATCTTTAATCTTTGTTCTTTTGTCTTGTAATTTGATCTATTGTCTAATAAATTAAATATAAAGGGCTTCTTTGAAAATCTCACTTACTGTTGGATGCGGGAAAATTACTTTTTGCAATTGCTCTACAGTCATACCTTGTTCAATGGCCATACAGGCGTTGGATATAAATTCACTACAAGGATTTCCAAGCATGTGCACCCCTAAAACTAACTCAGTTTCCTTAGCAATTAAGACCTTACATAAACCATTTACGCCTTCATTTTCCGCTACAAATCGACCAGAATAGCTCATGGCTAATTTAGCGATTCTAAAATCTAGTCCTTTTGCCAAAGCCGACTCCTCAGTCTCACCGACACAAGCCACTTCTGGATTGGTATAAACAACGCCTGGGATGGCATTGTAAAGCATCTTATCTACACGACCTGTCAAATTATTCACTACCACTTCAGCCTCGCGACTAGCAGTATGAGCCAACATTGAAAAACCGGTCACATCACCTGCTGCAAAAACCCCTGGAACGTTGGTGCTCATTTTCTCGTCAACCTTTATTCCACCACGTTCTAGTTCCACATTCAAAGATTCTAGTCCATATCCACTTGTATTCGCTCTACGTCCAACACTCATCAATATCTTATCAGCTTCCAATAATTCAATAACCCCATCCTTTTCAAAGTGAACTTTATTAGCTGCTATTTGAACTACTTTGGTAGACAATTTAAATTGCACCCCTTTTTTCTCGTAAGTTTCACGTAGTAATTTACTGATTTCCAAATCTAATCCGCCTAGTATTTCAGGAAGCATCTCTATCACCGTTACCTTACTACCCAAACTGTTGTACAAACTTGCGAATTCCATACCAATAACGCCACCACCAATAACAATAAGTGATTTTGGCTGATCTTTCAAAGCTAAAATTTCTCTGTTGGTAAGCAAATGATCTCCTGCAGTTTCGATTCCTGGAATTGGCGGCACAAAAGCCTCAGAACCTGTACAGATCAGCAAATTAGAAGCTTTATATGATATTTCATTACAAATCACCTCCACGATCCCGTCAACACGTCCTTGAATGATGGCTTCACCTTTTACTACTATAATTTCGTGTTGCTTCATTTTCGCTTCTACTCCCGCAACTAGCTTTCTTACGACTTTGTTTTTACGACCTACAATCTTTCCGTAATCAACGCGAATATTCTCACCATAGATGCCATATTTACTCCCAACGAGCATATTCTCGTACATTTTTGCACTGTACAGCATTGTTTTGGTGGGGATGCAACCTTCATTCAGGCAAACGCCCCCCATACTTTTCTTTTCAAAAAGCACCACCGATAAACCTTGATGGCCAGCACGTTCTGCTGCCACATATCCAGCGGGACCACCGCCAATAATCATTAAATCGTACATATTTAGAATTATAATTTCTGATTGATAAATAATTACTTATCATTATTTTTAAAAGCTTTTTTACCCGCATTTAAAAAGGCAATAAAATTGTCAACATTTTTATCGTAGGCTTTTGCCTCTACCAATTCTTCTCCTTTATCATTCATCAAAACATAATAAGGTTGTGCATTTACATTGAACTTGGTAATCTGAAAATCAGCATATTTTTGTCCAATCGTTTTCTTGATCTTTCCATCAAATTTTGATGTTATCCAGTCGTTTTCTGGCAAAGTAGTCTTATCATCGACATACAATGCCACCACGATATAGTCATTTTTCAAGATATTTAAAACCCTTGGATCTGACCAAACCCTGGCTTCCATTTCACGACAATTTACACAACCATGACCAGTAAAATCAATAAAAATGGGCTTGTGGGTTGCTTTAGAACATTTAAGTGCCTGTTCATAATCAAAATAGCCCTTAAGACCGTGCGGAAGATCTAAAATATCAGCATACTTAGGACTTTCACAAAGTTGATCGTTACTGTTTTCGCCAAGATTGCCCCCACTAGAATCCAAATTATTTCTTACAATGGCATTGATATCAAAATCCTGAGTGCTAGAGGGCGGTAAATATCCAGCCAAAGCTTTTAGTGGAGCGCCAAACATTCCTGGAATCAAATAAACTACAAAGCTAAAAGTGAGAATCGCCAACATTAATCTTGGGACAGAAACAGATTTAATTTCACTGTCATGAGCAAATTTTAATTTCCCTAATAAATATAAACCCATTAATGCAAAAATGACAATCCAACAGGCTAAGTAAATCTCCCTATCGAGTATACCCCAATGGTAAGTTTGATCGGCAATGGATAGAAATTTCAAACCCAATGCCATCTCAATAAATCCAAGAACTACTTTCACCGAATTGAGCCAGCCTCCTGATTTTGGTAAATCCTTCAACCATTGAGGAAAAAACGCAAACAATGTAAAGGGAAGAGCAAATGCCAAAGAGAAGCCAAACATCCCAACAATGGGTTCGATTATGGATCCGCCTGCCGATTGTACCAATATCGCTCCCACTAAAGGTCCAGTACAAGAGAAGGATACCAAGACCAACGTAAAGGCCATAAAGAATGATCCTAAAAATCCACCTTTATCAACTTGTTTATCAGCCTTATTGACCCATGAAGAAGGGAGTACAATCTCAAACATGCCCAAGAAAGAAGCCGCAAATAGCATAAACACTAAAAAGAAAATAATATTCGGTAGCCAGTGCGTACTCAAAAAGTTTGCAAAATTGGCACCCAAAGTAATGGCAACTACTGTACCAATGACCACATAAATAAAAATGATGGAAAATCCGTAGACCAATGCATTGATCCTTCCTTTGAATTTATTTTCCGAACCCTTCATAAAAAATGAAACCGTCATTGGAATCATCGGAAATACACAGGGTGTCAGAATGGCCAAAAGTCCAGCACCTATAGAAAGCCAAAAAAGAAGCCACAAGGAACGCTTTGCTTGTAAAGGTTTTGTGTTTTCTGCGATGATTGTAGAATCTGTAGGATGTATTGTTTTGGAGATAGTACTTGAAGCAAGAGTCGAATCATGAGGAATAGAATCTGAAACTCCTGTTGTTGAACTTTGAGCTGCACCATTTACATCAAAAGAAAAAGGAACATCTTCGGGAGGAAGGCATGATTTATCATTACAACACATAAATTGCAATTGTCCAGAAATCTTAAAAGCTTTGCTACTGAGTACTTTTACAGGAATATAAAAGCTAGCGGCATTGCTATAACTCCCAACTTTCATCATGAAGCTAGAATCATATTTAACAATCGGCTTTAAACTTGCTATCGCTTTACTGAGGGGGACAAAATTAGGACTTTTGTCAAGTAAAAAGCTAGTCGGTCTGGGTCCATCTGCTTGCACCTGCATATCATAAATGTGCCATCCTTTGTCAATTTTAGCATGAAAATAAAGCACTGCCTCACCTTCCTTTGGATATTTAACTTCAAAATTCCATTTTACCGGTTTTAAAATCTCAGATGATAACTGCAAAGTAAACAGTAAACTTAGAAATACAATGGCAAACTTTTTCATTAGAATAATCTTTAAGTTCTTTAATATATTACGGGTATTAGAATTTAGATAAAAAGGCAGTCTTCAATTTATCTGAAGGCTGCCTTTTTGCTATATTGGTTCATCAATATTTAAGATGTGCATACCCCTAAGCTATTGACGAATAAAATTCAAACGATTCAACTTCCCTTTCCAAACCTGTGGCGAATAAGCAGAAGCTACTTTTCCACCAATAATAAAGATATTATTAAAATCATTTTTATTATCAGTAATTATAAAGTCTTTTGACAGCTTCACATTTTGTACCAAAACAGATTGATAAGAACGTGTTTTATAGACCTGTTTTGCAGTATCTTTTTGCAAATAATTAAAACTACTATCTGGCAGGTTCCAAGAAAACCCTTCATCTTTAGATACCAAATAATTTGCATTAGCGGTTGTGTTTACACCTTCTCCAAAAAGCAATAATTTGTTATCATAAGAGATTACAGAAGTTCCTAAAAGTGAATAATTATCCAAAGAACGACTATCACGACTAAAATTCACCCACACAACACCATCTTCTGTATTCCAATTCGTTTTCAGAACATTACCTTGAACATCCTTTCCGCCCAAAACAATACCTTTTAAAATATCTGTTCGGCTTGTAAAAGAAAGTGATGTAAAATCAGTTAAAGGGAAGTTTGCTGGCAAGTTATCTTTGTAAACAAGTAAAGTATCAGCATTTGCCTTGATCCTTCCTAAATGGTATGTACCATCGGACAGAGTTTGTGAAATAAACCATAAGTGATCGTTTAATGTAAACAGAAGTGATTTATAGGCATATTTTATATCGAATTGCTCCCCTACCCAATTAATTCCATTAGTCGTCGAATATAACTTACTATCATTCAATGCCAAATACAATTTGCCATTAAATGCAGTCATATTTTGTAATGAAATAGAATTGGACAAACCTGTTAATGTCTGTTTTGGGTCCCAATTCTTTCCATCTATAGAAGTTTGAACAGTAGTAGATAAACCATCATTCATAAAATAGTAGATTTTATTGTTCAACAAAACAGCTTTCTGACTTACCGCATTTAGAACATTAAGGCTACTGTCAAGTTTCACCCAATTATACAATTCTGGTTTTACCTTGTGAACGTTTACTTTAATATAATAGAGCTTAGAGGCTTTTTGATCCGAAGCAGTATTTAGCACTTTTCGGATTTGCGTAAAATTAACACTATCTTTCCCTGTATAATTAATGCTATCATTTATAACAGCTTTAGAGCTACTTTTAAAACTGAAAACTGGAATTAATTTATCAAGCTTTGTTCCAACTGGCAATGAATCTAAATTAACAATTGTATCTCCTGTTGAATTAAGTGTAAAAACCGCCTTGCCTATGTTTGCAATTTTACTATTCACCAACACCAAGGAGGTAAAAGTAGCATCACTTGTAACCACCACGGTAGTAGTAGAACTAGTACATGCACTAAAAAGAGCAATGGTAAAGAACAAAAATAAAGATTTGAAATAATTCGATTGCATGGCTAGTTGTATTTTTTATTGAGGACACAAAGGTAAAAACAATTTACTAGAGATAAAGTAGAAGGTAAATGTTTTACTGATTTTTACTTTTCAAAATGAGGAATTTCAATAATTGTAAAAATGAATGGCTTAGTTCAATTCAACTTTCACAGGACAGTGATCGGAATGAATTACATCCGCAAGTATAGAAGCAGAAATTAAACGTTCAACCAAGCTCTTACTTACCCAATGATAATCAATACGCCAGCCAACATTCCTGGACCTTGCTCCTCCCCTATAACTCCACCAACTGTATTTTTCTGCACTGGTATCAAAAACTCGAAATGAATCCACCATCCCCGATGCTTCTAATTGATCGAGCCAAGCCCGCTCTTCGGGTAGAAATCCTGAAACTCCATTTTGACGTTCCGGATGATTGATATCAATGGGCTTGTGACAAATATTATAATCTCCACACACCACCAAATTGGGTCTTGATTGACGTAGAGTGGCAATGTATTTTGCAAATTCATGTAAGAATTCCATTTTGAAAGCTTGACGAATTTCACCAGAAGAACCGGAAGGAATATATACACAAACAACTGTCAAATCACCAAAATCAGCACGAATCACACGTCCTTCACCATCATATAGTGGGAATTCCATCCCAATTACAACATTATCAGGAGCTTGTTTGGTAATAATAGCCACCCCACTATAGCCCTTTTTCTCTGCAGAATGTAGGTAAGAAGTATAACCTAATTCTGCAAAAAGCTGGGTATCTATTTGCTCTGGTTGCGCTTTCGTTTCTTGTAAACAAAGGACATCTGGATTTTCAACCATCATCCACTCTTTAAAATTTTTACTCAAAGCGGCACGAATGCCGTTGACATTGTAAGATATTATTTTCATTACTAGTGATTAGTGATTAACCTTTAGTGATTAGTGTTTAGTGATTAGTGTTTAGTGATTAACGTTTAGTGATGGCGAAGTACCAATCACTAAACGTTAATCACTAAACACTAATCACTGATTTGCTTTTTTGACCTGCTTAAATAAATCGGAGGCAAAAACCAGATCATTTAACGATTCATTGTGTACATGAAAAATGTCTGCTTTATTTCCTTGCCAAGCCTTATTTCCATCCTCTATAAAAATGATATTGTCACCAATTTCCATTACGGAGTTCATGTCATGGGAGTTGATGATGGTGGTTATATCAAATTCTTGTGTAATTTCATGAATGAGTTGATCAATCACCAAAGAGGTCTTCGGATCAAGGCCTGAGTTCGGCTCATCGCAGAATAAGTATTTGGGTTGTAATGCAATAGCACGTGCAATTGCCACACGCTTCTGCATACCGCCACTAATTTCAGAAGGTGCTAAGGCAAAGGATTTCTCTTCCAAATTCACCCTATTCAAGCATGCATAAGCCCTTTCAATCATTTCCTCATGGGAAGCACCAGAGAACATTTCGAGAGGATACATTACATTTTCTAAAACGCTCATGGAGTCAAACAAAGCAGATCCCTGAAAAAGCATCCCCACTTCTCGACGCAAAATACGGATTTCATGCATGTGCATGTCTGGCAGATTACGACCGTCATATTCAATACGTCCTTTATCAATACGATGCAAGCCAATGACACTTTTCATCAAAACAGTCTTTCCAGAACCACTTTGACCAATGATCATATTTGTTTTTCCGGTTT
>CANFFA010000102.1 GCA_947445425.1 Paludibacteraceae bacterium | reverse complement strand
TGGGGATGAATGCTGACGAAATGCACGAAGTTTTCAAAACATGGAATGAAGGTGATTTGGATTCTTACTTGATTGAAATTACCCGTGATATCCTTGGTTACAAAGATGAAAAAGGGGAAGCTTTGGTAGAAAAAATATTGGATACAGCCGGTCAAAAAGGAACTGGTAAATGGACAGCGGTTTCTGCTTTTGATTTAGGTACTCCTTTGACACTCATTGGCGAATCTGTATTTGCACGTTGCTTGTCAGCTCAAAAAGACCTTCGCGTAGAGGCATCAAAAGTGATTGCTGGACCAGATTCTAAATTTGTTGGTGATAAAGTACAAATGATTTCTGATTTGAAAGATGCTTTGTTTGGTGCTAAAATCATTTCTTATGCGCAAGGTTATAATTTAATGATGGAAGCTGCAAAAGAATACAAATGGAACCTTAACTACGGTGGTATCGCTTTGATGTGGCGTGGTGGTTGTATTATACGTTCTGTGTTCTTGGTGGATATCAAAAAAGCTTTTGATAAAAACCCAGATCTTCACAATCTTTTATTGGATGAGCATTTCAATCAAATCGTTCAAAAAGCGCAAGCTGGATGGCGTCGTGTTTGTGCAACTGCATTGACCAATGGTATTCCTGTTCCTGCATTGACTGCAGCGCTTTGTTATTTTGATGGATTGCGTAGCGAGCGTTTGCCAGCTAATTTATTGCAAGCACAACGTGACTACTTCGGAGCACATACTTATGAGCGTCTTGATCAGCCTCGTGGTAAGTTTTTCCATACCAATTGGACCGGTAGAGGTGGTGATACCTCTTCGACAACCTACATTGTTTAATAACAGTTAACAATTAGTAATTAAAAAAGCATCTACGAAATCCGTAGATGCTTTTTTAATTATTAATTGTTAACTGTTAATTATAGTCTTGCCTTAATCGCTTTCGTTTCAGCCTCAAAGCCTGGTTTTTCCAACAAAGCAAACATATTCGCTTTGTAAGCTTCTACTCCTGGTTGGTCAAATGGATTAACGCCCAAAAGGTAACCGCTAATACCACAAGCTTTTTCGAAGAAGTAGATCATTTGACCTAAATAATACTCATTCAAACGCGGTAATTCAAGTCTTAAGTTTGGAACGCCACCATCAACGTGAGCAAGCATGGTTCCTAATTCAGCCATTTTGTTAACAAAATCAACTGGTTTTCCTGCCAAGAAGTTCAATCCATCCAAATTGTCTTCAGAAGTAGGGAAAATCTTAGTATGGTTAGTTTCTTTGATAGAAATTACAGTTTCAAAAATGCTACGTTCGCCTTCTTGAATCCATTGACCCATAGAGTGTAAGTCAGCAGAGAAATCTACGGCTGCAGGGAAGATACCTTTGTTTTCTTTACCTTCACTTTCTCCGTAAAGTTGTTTCCACCACTCACCAAAGAAGTGAAGTTTTGGGTGGAAATTTACTAAGATTTCGATACCTTTTCCTTTTCTGTACAATTCGTTACGAACTGCAGCATATTGAGCAGCAGGATTTTCTTCGAAGGCAGCATCTTGACCACAAACTTCTTCCATTTTAGCAGCACCTTTCACCAATTCGCGAACGTCAAATCCAGCAACTGCAATTGGAAGTAAACCTACTGGAGAAAGTACAGAAAAACGACCACCAATACTATCTTCAATTACGAAAGTTTTGTATCCTTCTTGTGTAGCCAAAGTACGCAAAGCACCACGAGATTTATCTGTAATAGCAACAATTAGTTTTTGAGCTGCTGCTTTACCTTGTTGTTCTTCTAATTGAGTTTTTAACAAACGGAAAGCCAAAGCTGGTTCAGTTGTAGTTCCTGATTTTGAAATAGAGATGATACCAAATTTTTTGGTTTTCAAAAGCTCTTGTAATTCGTACAAATAATCTTCACCGATATTTTGACCAGCATGAATCATAATAGGTGATTTACGATCGGCAAGTAACCAGTCAAAGCTACTAGATAGTGCATCGTTAACAGCCTTAGAACCCAAGTAACTACCACCAATACCTACTACCACTACTACTTCGCAATTGTCACGAAGGATTTTAGCAGTGTTTTCGATATCAGTAAGGTGCTCGTTGTCAATTGATGACGGAAGGTTTAACCATCCTAAGTATTCACTACCTTTACCGCTTCCGGTGTGTAAAGTTTTGCAGGCTGCTGCTACTTCTGCTTTGTAAGCAGCTACACTCTCTTTGGATACAAAACCAAAGGCTTTGTCGATAGATAATTTAATATTTTCCATTGTTTTAATTTTGGTAGACGAGTAGGAGAGTTAACAAGTAAACTAGTAGATAAGTAATCATTTTAGTTTATAATTACTCTCCATGGTCTGTTTTTTATTTATTTTTTCTAAATTCAATTTTTATCTCTGCTAAAATCAGTTTAAGTTTAGAAATTGATTACTATTCATCACTAAACGTTTATCACTAATCGTTTCCTTTACTTCAGCTTTTCAGTCAGCTTACGGATCTCCATGGTTGGAGAAGCACGGTTGTAAAGTATTTGGTACACTGCATCAAGGATAGGCATGTGTACGTGGTATTTTTCATTTATTTCTTGAATACATTTGGTCGCATAATATCCTTCGGCAATCATTTCCATCTCGATTTGGGCTGTTTTAACCGAATATCCTTTTCCTACCATGGTACCAAAGAGTCGGTTACGGCTGAATTTGGAATAAGCAGTTACCAATAAATCACCTAGATAAGCTGATTCGTTAATGTCACGGTGCAATGGATTTACTGCATTACAAAAACGATTGATTTCTTGTATGGCATTGGAAATAAGTACTGCTTGAAAGTTATCGCCATATTTTAATCCGTGACAAATACCCGTTGCAATTGAATAGATATTTTTCATTACGGATGAATATTCAATACCCGTAATGTCATCACTAGTGGTTGTTCGGATAAAGCTTGTTGTGAATCTTTGCGCAAAAACACGAGATTTATCACGCGAATTACAAGCAATGGTTAAGTAAGAAAGTCTTTCCAACGCTACTTCTTCAGCATGACAAGGCCCTGCTAATGCAGCAATATTGTTTTTAGGTACGCCGTATGCTTGTTCAAAATAATCTGAAACAATCATGTTCTCATCAGGAACAATGCCTTTTATAGCCGAAACGATAAATTTGTTATCTAATTTTTGCTTCAGCTTTTTTAAATGTAGTTTTAAAAAAGGCGATGGTGTAGCAAAAATAATAATATCAGAGTTGCGAACCAATTTGTTGATGTCACTCGTGAAATTTATTCTATCGGTATCAAATTTTACGCCCGTCAAGTAAGATGGGTTTTTACTCAATCGAATAAACTCATCTATCTGCTCTTGACGACGCATGTACCAATTGATGTTTTCTGTATTGGTTAGTGCTATTTTTGCAATAGCTGTTGCCCAACTACCACCACCAATAACCCCTATTTTACTTTTTTCGTTCATACCCCTAGCCCCTAAAGGGGAATTAAATTACTGTTGTTTTTATTATCTTACTTATTTCACCAACTAACCCCATATTAAATTACAAGTAATATTGTTTTCTAATTAAAACCATTGGTGATCAGTTCTAATCAAATTCCCCTTAAGGGCTAAGGGGTCACGCTTTCCCAATCCACTCAGCCACTTCCTCTTTGCTAGGATTGGTCAGCTCCATTTTGTGTTTTTTATTCAAACCACAAATGTCTTGGTGGAATTTATTTGGATTTAACTCTTTTAAATCAGCCACCATAGAGATGCCTGCTTTTTGAATGACAGCAACCCATGCTTCAGGAATACCCAAAGCCATGAATTTTTCATTTCCGTCTTTTTTAGCTGTTTTTTCTGGTTTCATTTGTGGAAAGAACAATACTTCTTGTATAGCTTCTTGTCCAGTCATGAGCATTACCAATCGGTCCATCCCGATTCCCATTCCAGAAGTAGGCGGCATACCATATTCCAATGAACGAACAAAATCCATGTCAATAAACATGGCTTCGTCATCACCCTTTTCGCTCAATTTTAATTGCTCTTGGAAACGACCCAATTGATCAATAGGATCATTTAATTCAGAATAGGCATTGGCCAACTCTTTACCATTTACCATAAGTTCAAAACGTTCTGTAAGTTCTGGATTGTCGCGGTGGCGTTTACACAATGGACTCATTTCGCGAGGGTAATCCGTGATGAAAGTTGGTTGAATGTAGTTGCCTTCGCATTTTGCACCAAAGATTTCATCTATCATTTTCCCTTTACCCATGGTTTCATCTGCTTCGATGTGTAATTGTTTACACACTTCACGTAATTGAACTTCATCCATTCCATTGATATCGATTCCAGTATATTCTTTTATAGAATCAATCATACTGATCCGTTTAAATGGTGTTTTGAAGCTGATGAGTTTATTGCCCACCATGATTTCATTCACCCCATTTACTGCAACGGAGATTTTTTCTATCATTTTTTCGGTAAAATCCATCATCCAGTTGTAGTCTTTGTAGGCTACATAAATTTCCATAGCGGTGAACTCAGGATTGTGTGTGCGATCCATTCCTTCGTTGCGGAAATTTTTGGAGAATTCATAAACCCCTTCGAAACCACCTACTATCAAACGTTTTAGGTAAAGCTCATTGGCTACACGCAAGTATAGTGGGATGTCCAAAGCATTGTGGTGGGTCATAAATGGACGAGCCGAAGCACCTCCAGGAATGGATTGAAGGATAGGAGTCTCCACTTCAATGTATTCTTGTGCGTTGAAGAAGTCACGCATGGTTTGATATACCTTCGTGCGTTTGAGGAAGATGTCTTTGATGCCCTCGTTAACAACTAAATCAACATAACGTTGACGATAACGTTGTTCAGGGTCTTCAAATGCATCGAAAGCTACACCATCTTTGTATTTTACTATCGGTAAAGGACGGAGTGATTTACTTAGTACCGTTAATTCTTCTGTATGTACACTGATTTCACCTGTTTGGGTGCGGAATACAAAACCTTTGATACCAATAAAGTCACCAATGTCCAATAGTTTCTTGAAAACTGTATTGTACATTTCAGGCTGTTCTTCGGTGTTAATATCGTCGCGACTAATGTAGATTTGAATACGACCTTTTGAATCTTGCAATTCAACAAAGGCGGCTTTTCCCATGATACGGCGACTCATGATGCGTCCAGCGACACATACTTTTTTGCCACTCTCTTCGTCTTTGAAATCTTCTTTTATGTTGATTGAAAATGTATCGGTAGGATATTCTGCGGCAGGGTAGGGGTCAATGCCCAAATTGCGTAATTGGTCTAAACTTTGGCGTCTAAACTGTTCTTGTTCACTTAATTCTATGCTCATAGGTTGTTTTAAATACAAATTGATGCAAAAATACAAAAAAAGGCTGAATAATGAAGCGTATTTTGCGACTGGAGGGCTTTACTCTTTGAATATATGGGGGTTGAAACTAAACTGATTAATCTTTTTTATATTATTGAACGAAAAGATTACAAAAGTTTTGAAGATGTAAAGATCAGTTATATAGTATGAGAAAATCTAAGAGTCTTGTTTTTTTGTATTTAACGATCACACTTATACTTTTGGAGTATAGACGAGTATTAAAATTGCAATTTACTCGTGTTTTAATGGAGTAGATTAATTTTTACGATTGTAATGTTTTAAATCTTTGTATTTCCGTTTAATTTGGATAATCCGCATCTGAATACTCTCATTAATTAAGCCCATTATGAGCGTGGCTGCCGCCATTAAAAGTCCATAAATGCCAATTGAACTATAGAAAATGCCGCCCGCAATGCCACCTATAAAGAAGAAACTGATGATGGTGAGTCTTAGTCGAATAGAAGAGAGTAGTTTATGCTTTTGTTCTTGTTCTTTGTAGAAAAATAATTGAGAAAGTTCAATTCCTAGATCCGTAAATAGGCCAGTTAGGTGAGTGGTTCTGACTACTGAATTAGAAATTTTTGTCACCAATGCATTTTGTAATCCCATTGCAAAAAGTAGAAAAAAGGCGAGTAAATTTGGGTTCATGCTAATGAATTTATTTCCCAAAAGTGCTGCGATTATGAGTGTAATACTTTCTATGAGCGTTGGAAAAACAAATATATTATGTTGATCCTTGCGTGCTATTAATTCAATAAGAAAACCTGAGACAAAAGATCCTAGCAAAAAGAAAAAGATATAGAGAAAGAATCCAAATCCTTGTGCGAAATTCAGTTTGAAAATTTCATCCACAAAAAATGCAAAATGTCCTGTGACATTCGTTGTTAATCGTTGTATGGATAAAAATCCGGTCACATTAACTATACCAGCCACAAAAGATAAAAGGGAGGCAATTTGCAAATTGTGTTTTGTTGTTCTTGTTTTACCTTGATGTCTAAACATTTTGTGTAATTTTTTGATTAAACAAAGAAAAGTCTGTTGAATCCTTTTGCAAAATTATAACATAGTTGAATCACTTTTAGCTGTTTAATTATAGCAAGGATGCTGTATTAGGTTATTAAAAGTTAAAAATTCGTCTATAATCAAATGATAATGAACAAACTTCTTGACTTTATGTTTTTAAACATATATCTTTGTGTATCTACACAAGTGAGAGAAGTATTTATAGTAATTACTCTTTAATTTTTACAAAATTTTGATTTAACTATTACACAGGTTTCATTAATTTATGAACTTATGAAAAAGATTTTAATTTTAGTCCTACTCGCTACTGCAACCGGGACGTTCGCAATCAATCCCAATGTTTATTATGCCTATTCTCAATTGTCCAAAGCGTCTACATTGAAATATGTATCAGAATATGTCAATGCAGGTTCATCTCAGACCAATGAATTAGAAACTGTTTTTTTAGAAACTAAACAAATGTTTAAATCAGCAGTCAAGAGAGAAAATGGTGTTTCGTTTGACGATGCAATTGATTATAACCTAAAGGCAGTAAAGTCTATTTTAAGTCGTAGTCAATATAAGAAGTATTTGACAATGATCAGTAGTTCAATAAAAAATCCGAATGAGGGTTTATTAGCGATTGAATAGCTTGCTAATCAATTTATTATTATAAAAAAAAGGATTTCCATTGACTTGGAGATCCTTTTTTTTTGTTGTTTAGACTCTTATGCGATAGTCTACATTAGTTTTTTCTCTACATTTTCAAGATGCATTGTATCACTTCTTAAAAATATCTGTTTAAATATTTCTTGGAGTTACTATATCAGAAAGTGAATTTTTAGACTAGATTGAAGTTGTGATTATTTAAATTGCGAAAGCACAAAATGTCAATCATTGAACCTTCAATAAATTGCGAATGTACCAAATGTTAGTCAATGGGCCTTCAAAAAAATGCGGAAGCACCAATTGTCAGTCATTGGACCTTCAAAAAAATGCGGAAACACCAAATGGCAGTCTTTGGACACTCTACAAACTGTAGAAGCACCAAATGTCAGTCATTGGTCCTTCAAAAAAATGCGGAAACACCAAATGGCAGTCTTTGGACACTCTACAAACTGTAGAAGCACCAAATGTCAGTCATTGGTCCTTCAAAAAATTG
>CANFFA010000101.1 GCA_947445425.1 Paludibacteraceae bacterium | reverse complement strand
AATTTGAACATTGTCAACGCTATAAAAAATAACACGATCGGCTAATTTCAAATAGGCTTCAGATGTAAATTTGAAGGGTCGCCCCCATGCACGAAAATAATGATCACCACCCAATACAAAATGAAGGGTCCTTTGGGCTTTAATATTTGAATTCAGCTGAACATGTACAATTCCATTAGCGTCAGAAAGGGTATCTCGAAACTCTTTGTAAAAAGGAGCTTGATAATAAAGTCCTGTTGCAAAACGGAAACTATAGTCACTTTTCCAAGCTGGCAAAAGAGAAACCGCGAGTCGAGGACTTACTAAAAGCTCCTTGTTAAAAGTCCAATAATTGCTTCGCAAACCACCAGTGAAAGAGAGCCTACCTAATTTTGATTCCCAGCGGTAGGTATCTTGCCAAAAAGAACTTGTGCGCAATGTGGACAGATCATTTTTAGCTTTTAAATTATAAAATAAATTCACCTCTTTATCACTGTAAGGAAGTGAGTAACCGGCTGAGTCCCGCCACTCCCATTCGCTTATTTTATCAGAAATCATTTCCTTTTGTAGCGTTAAACCCCATCTCATTTTGTGCGAATCTGAATTAAATTCGCCCAGATGAGTAATATTTGCAACTGTAGCATTCAAAGCATTACGAGCATGTTGATGATAATTACCAATACCCAGCACTGCTCCCTGTGATTTCTCACCACTGCTTGGATCCATAGATATTTCGCTTAATTGATATTCTCCCAAAATATCAGAAGTTTGGTTCTCATTTGTATTAAAAGCAGAGGCCAAAAGACTTAATTTAAACTGACTAGAGGGTCTAAAATTTATGGTAAAAGCACCAAAAGCTGTCCGAAAAAGATCTTTTTCCTGACCTTCGAAACCCACCGTCAAACTCATCGGCTGATCAAGGGTTCCAAAATTCGTAACTCTTTCTGTCGGTTTAAATTGATATGAATTTTGGGAAACATTCCCCAAAAAGGTGGCCTCCCATTTGGGAGCAAGTTGGTAAGTAAGGTAGGTTTGATAATCAAAAAAAGCAGGATTATATTCTCCTTTTGTATCGAGCGTACCCAATAAATAGGCCTGCGTTTTATACCGCATCCCGTGCATTTGGGTAAATTTTTTATTGGAAGTACCGACAAAGGCCGATGCACCGAGTAAGCTAATTGAAGTAGTTGCTTCGAAGCAAATTGGTTTCTTATAGTCAATATCCAAAACCGAGGACATTTTATCACCATACTTTGCATCAAAACCACCAGCAGAGAAGGAGACATTTTTGACCATATCTGGATTAATAAAGCTCAATCCTTCTTGTTGTCCAGACTTAACAAGTAATGGTCTATACACTTCAATACCATTAACATAAACAATATTTTCATCAAAATTACCACCACGTACATTGTACTGAGAGCTAAGTTCATTGGTTGAACTAACCCCCGCAAAGGTAATCAAGAGGGACTCAATACCACCTGAAGTATTCGGAATCAAACGCAGCTTTGAAGCATCTAGTAAATCCATCGTAGAAGTTTGACGACGTTGTCCTAAAACAATTACTTGCCCAATTTGCTTGTCTAATGAAGGCAGTACAACAGAAATTTGGAGTACAGCTTTATTCGGGTGTATGGTATGTTTGATGGATTTATATCCTACTGAAGAGAACACAAGGGTCACTGAATCTGTGATGCTTGTATTAAATTCGTAAAAGCCATTTTTATTGGTGATGGCACCCCTGTTTGTATTTTCAATCAGCACATTTGCCAACTCTACCCCACGGTTATTCTCATCAATTACATAGCCGTAAATGCGGACCTTTGTTTGGGCCGAAAGGGCTAGTATTGATAATGAAAAAAGGATGTAGAAGCTGAGCTTTTTATTCATTGTAATATAAATGTGCTAATTAAATAATATACCAATGTGCCATTGATAAATAAGATACAGGCATTGTCATTCATTAACGCAGAAAAAAGTAAATTATTTTAATACTTTAAATTCAATGCAGCCAGTAGATCTTCAATGCTTTGATAGGACTCAGCTTGCATCCTCCAGTCCTTCTCTGTTACTTCAATGATCACCCCTGCATCTTGTTCCACGCTAAATCCAGCCCTTGCCAAAGCTCTCAATGTCCAATACATACGGGTTTTATCACCAAAAACTGAAACTGATTTTGACATCGGGTAGTTCATCGAAAAGTTTCCATTGGCAGCATTAAAAACAAAGGCTTTACTTTGAAAAGCACGATTAAAACTACCATTAAATACTAAATCCTCAGGTACACCACACACCACACCCTGGTCGACACTCATCAACCAAATTCGGTCAGCGGCTTGAAGTGCCAAATCAAGCTCATGCGTTGAAAGGAGAATTGACTTTTGAGTTTCATGTGCCAATTTATGAAGCAAAAGCATAATTTCCACCCGATTGGGTAAATCAAGATGCGCAGTAGGTTCATCCAATAGTATAATGGGCGTATCTTGTGCCAATGCTTTTGCAATCATAGCACGCTGCCGCTCTCCATCAGAAAGTTCATTCAAAGGTGAATCAATTTTATGTTCTAAATGAACCATTTTCAAAGCCTTACGCACTAAACCATCTGAATCCTCATCCATACTTCCCCACCAATTATTATGGGGATGCCTACCCAATGCAACAATTTGGTAGACTGTAGCATTTTCAACCTCCACTCTTTCAGTTAACACCAAAGCAATTTGCATGGCTCTTTCCAAGTGTGTAAATGACGCAATATCCTGACCATCAATAGACACAAGACCAGCTATGGATTGCTGTAAGCCACCCATGGTACGTAAAAGTGTAGATTTTCCACTGCCATTAGGACCAATCAAACAAACCAATTCACCTGCCTTGAGTTCTAGATCAAGACTTGTTTGAACAGGAACGGTTTTTCTATTTTTAGAATAACCAATTGAAAGTTGATGGGTAGTTAGTATTGACACGAATCGTTTATTTTTAGTGCGTTTTCATCATTTATTGTGGTGACAAAAATCATCTTCTTTTTAGCACAATCCAAATAATAATCGGTGCACCAAAAAGTGCGCTGATGGTATTAATGGGTAAAGTATAAGTTGGTATTTGCGTAATAATATCGCAAAGCAACAATAAAGTAGCGCCCAGTAGCACACAAGCAGGCAGTAGTATTTTATGGATAGCGGTACGAAAAAGCCCACGCGCAATGTGTGGAATGGCAACGCCAACAAAAGCGATAGGTCCAGTAAATGCTGTTACGCCTCCAGCCAAAACACCTGTGGCCAACACAATAAAAAAACGAGTATTGACAATTGAAATTCCAAGGCCACGAGCATAATTTTCGCCAAGCAAAAGGCCATCGAGTTTTTTTTGTAAATAGAAAGCCAATCCTAAGCCAAATAAAACTACTGGTAATAGTACTTGCATATACTTCCAAGTTACGGCACTCAAACTGCCAAAAGTCCACATTACAAAAAGCTTAACGGTATCAGGAGTACTAAAAATCTGCAATACGCCTACCAATGAGCCAGCAATGGTTCCAAACATAAGTCCAACAATGAGCAGCGATACTGCATTGTTCACCTTAAAAGAGACAGCGACCACAAGTAATAAAACAACAGAAGCACCAACAATAGCAGAAACGATTAAACTCCACCCACTACAAACCAAAGAAATAGGTAAAATTGTACTGGCCATCATCATCAAGGCTACGCCTAAACTAGCACCTGAACTGATTCCTAAAAGGTAAGGATCTGCAAGTGAATTGCGAAAAAGTGTTTGCATTAACAAGCCTGCTACTGAAAGAGATGCGCCAGCCAATATCGCAGTAATTGCTTTGGGCAATCGAAAATTAAGTAAAATCTCTGTATTGATTTCAGATCCACGATTTCCAAAAAACACATTCAATATTTCTTTCATAGAAATGGAAATGCTTCCCCAAGCCAAATCGACGAGGAAAAGCATTAAACATAAAACGGAAAGGGTGGAAAACTTCCAAAACCTTGCGTTGAAAGAAAACTTTTTGATAGTATTTTCTTGATTCTGGTTCATGAATACATTTTGAAAGCGGAATTTACTTTAGTCAATTGAGAAATATAAATAATTTATAAAACCTTATCCTTTATGCAACGAACCGAAAATCCATAGCCCTTGCTATCATAGTATTTATAAGCCCTTGTTTTAGTAGTACTGGTGTACCAATACCAAACTGCTATGGGAAGCGTAGTCGTATTTTCAGTAGTACTCCACCAATAAGCCTCCCCTCCAACTTCCCCAAAAGCACCACTAGGATCACGATCACCCCCAGGCAAAGCATTGAAGCCACTTGAACCTCTTAACTTTGCTCCTGCAATACTTTCTCCACCTAAATAATTTACCAAAGTAGTCCATTCAGCCTGAGAAGCAACATGCCACCCAATGGGTGCAATATTCCTAGCATCAGTAATGGCAAGATAATTATACAATCTGCCATATATTCTGCCATTGGTCGTGTCGTTATTATTATTACACCATGCACCAAAACTGGCAGTTTTCCAAGAAGTAGAATCTTTTGGATTCGAAATATCTTCTCCCGTGCGGTACTTAGTCGTTTTTAAATTTTCAGCCATCCATGTTTGCGTACCGATGTTAACTGTTTGGTAAGTATTTCCGTCACGATCCGTTATGGAAGTCGCCAAAGCCAAAGTGCTAAATTTAAATACATTTCCATAGGCCGTACCATTGGCATTGGTAGCATAAGCTCTTAAATAATAAGTAGTTCCTGGATTAAGCGTGGGCATAGAACTTGTAAAAGGTCCCATCCCGACCCCATCTAAAGTTTTATTATTGTCAATCGTTGGATTGACAGTCACACTCCAGCAAATACCCCTTGCAATTATAGGTGTACCTGCGTCACTTGTTACATTTCCACCCGATAGTGCACTACTTTGCATAATGGTATTTACAGCCATAGTCGTTAAAATGGGTAGTGTTTGTGGTTCCTCTTTTTTTGCGCAAGCAGTGAAAAATAAAACCATGCCTAACAAAGCTAAATTTAAATTCCTTTTCATACTTAATATGCTAATTTAATAATATGCCAATTTGCCAATGATTGATAAGCGATCAAATTCGTATCTTAATCTCTTAACTTATCTACTTTAATGATTTTGTCACCTCTGAAATATAATTCAACAATTCCTCTCTACCCAATCTTTTTTCGGAGGAGGTATAGAAAACCGGTGGTAATTCTTCCCAACTTTCTTGTAATTTATCAAGATAAGCCTTCGTATTTTCCTTGCCTTTGGAATTAGACATTTTATCTAACTTAGTGAATACTACAGAAAATGGGACTCCACATTCACCCAACCACTCCATAAATTCTAAATCTATTTTCTGAGGTTCATGGCGACTGTCTACCAATACAAATAAATTAGTCAATTGTTCACGGTACAGAATATAGCTCTCAATAATGTCTTGTAATTTCCCACGCATTACCTTGCCAGTAGTTGCATAACCATAGCCTGGCAAATCGACCAAATGCCAATTGTCATTAATCAAGAAATGATTGATCAGCAAAGTTTTACCGGGTCTAGAAGAGGTCATGGCCAAATCCTTTCGATTACACAACATATTGATAAGCGAAGATTTACCAACATTCGAACGTCCAATAAAGGCGTATTCTGGCATCGTACTTTCAGGGCACTTGTGGTAATCAGTATTACTGATTACAAACTCGGCAGATTTTATTTCCATGGTATATATTAAGAAATCAAGTAATTAGTAAACATAAAAAACGAATTTCATTTTGCATAAAAAACGTACAAAATTAGCTAAAAATGCCCGATTTTAAGAACAATCGGTAAAATTCTTTTGGCTAAGCACAATAGTGGCGGTGATTCATTTACAAAAGGGACCGATTAATTGTGAATTGCTAATTCTTTTCTTCATCGATTTTTTCGTAAATTTGCAGCCCATTGAAAAACAAGAAATGAGTAGTCATCAATTTTCATCCTCTTTACTCGAAAACGCAGTGCATGAGTTTTCAAAGCTACCCGGTATCGGTAGAAAAACGGCACTAAGATTGGTACTTCACCTCTTAAAACAATCAGAGCAAGAGGTCGAAATATTTGGGAATGCATTTATTCAACTTCGAAAAGAGATACAGTATTGTCAATCATGTCATAATATTTCCGACACAGAGATATGTCATTTGTGCAGTAATCCTGCAAGAGATCATCAAACGGTTTGTGTAGTAGAGAATATAAAGGATGTAATGTCCATAGAAAACACGCAGCAGTTCAGGGGCTTGTATCATGTTTTGGGAGGAATCATCTCTCCAATGGATGGAATTGGTCCTAGTGACTTAGAAATTGAAAGTCTAATTCTAAGGGTTACAACCGACCATATTAAAGAAATCATCCTTGCTTTGAGTACCACGATGGAAGGCGATACGACTAACTTTTACATATTTAGAAAGTTAGCCCCTTTAAACATCAAAATTACAACCATTGCAAGGGGAATAGCCATAGGCGACGAATTGGAATATGCAGATGAAATAACACTTGGGAGATCAATTTTGAACAGGGTTGAATTTACCAATTCATTTAAATAAAGTAAACGAGCAGACAGTACGACATAAATTTCAATTAATAACAAACAATATGCAAAAGACTTTAAAAAGTATCACTCAATTTTATTATTATATCTATTCGGCCACAATACTAACAACCTTGGGTGGCTACATTGTCAATATGAGCAGGGATGTTAGTTATGGTCCTAAAGACCCTTTAAATATTACTTTATCCAGTCTAGTGATACTTTACATGTTGATTTCAATTCCATTGGCATTGGGTCTTTTTTTCAAAATGACTAAAAAATGGAGTTTGATTGAAGACGAGAAAATAAAATACAGTGCATACGAAAAAGGAGCAAAACTACGTTTATTAGCCATTGGAATAGGATTATTGGCAAGCATTATCGTATTTTATATTCTTCGCAGTAACATTTCATTAATCTATTGCGCTGGTATTGGAGCCATTGCACTTTTATTCTGCAAACCTACTGAATCAAAAATTTATTCAGATTTAAGTATAGAAGAACCTGAAGAGTAGATAGATTAAAGAGCAAAAACATAAGACTAATCCAAGTAATTTTCAAATCCTTACATATTCAAATTTTCAAATCAACATTATGATCATCGCTGTAGATTTTGACGGAACCATCGTTACTCACGAATATCCTGCTATAGGAAAGTTAATTCCATTTTCAATTGACACTTTAAAGCGTATACAAGATGAGTTTCATCACCAACTCATTCTTTGGACAGTTCGTGAAGGTGAGGAGTTAAGTGCTGCTGTAGAATTCTGCCGTGCCCGTGGACTAGAATTTTATGCCATTAACACCAATTATCCTGAAAAAATGGAAAATGACATTCAACCCCGCAAATTGATGGCTGATTTATTCATTGATGATCGAAACCTGGGTGGAATTCCTGATTGGGGCGTAATTTATCAAATGATAAAAACTGATAATTGTTTTGTTCCGGTCAGCAATGAAATTCAACGCGAATATACACTT
>CANFFA010000100.1 GCA_947445425.1 Paludibacteraceae bacterium | reverse complement strand
CTTCAAAAAAGATGTTCAAATCGAAACTTTTATAGGTGAATTCATTACCAAAACCAAAGTTGAATTTTGGGTTACTGTTACTGATGAACGTCCTGTCATAATTATCAATCACCCCATCTGCCACCCCATTTGGGCCACTGATATCTTTGTATTTACGATCTCCCGCATTTACGTTTAAACCACTAATTTTCACCACTTCAGCATTCCGCGTACTAGTATGTTGACTCATGTTAGCAGAAGTGATCGTGGATGGATCTACAACCAATTGGGTCGTTTTATCAATCCATGTAAAATCGGACAACTGATAATTTCCGTCAAAAATATAACCATAACCGGTGCCAATGGGTTGACCTACAATCACACGTGAAACATCGGTTAACAAACCTGCACCGATGGTGACTGGTAAAAACTGCGCATCACCGAGGGAGAGGACTTCATTTCTATTTAAGTCAAAATTGGTAGTGGTGGTCCAGGTAAAATCCTTGGTCTCAATGTTTCTGGTAATTAAAGAGAGTTCAATCCCTTTGTTACTCATCCTCCCAATATTTTGCCATTGATCTGTGTATCCACTTTGAACCGGGATTTTTGCTTTGAAAAGCATGTCTCTGGTATCCTTGAAATATACATCTCCAGTTAAAGAGATACGGTTGTTAAACAGAGATAAATCGAGTCCTAGATCATACTGATTGGTGGTTTCCCATTTTAAATTTTTATTTTCCAATATGTATGGGGTCATTCCCATGATTGTAGCCCCATTGCTTGAATAGTAAGATGGAGTTAAAGCACCCATAGAACCATAAGGGGTGATGCGGTCATTTCCACTACTTCCCGCACTTGCTCTAATTTTCAAATTGCTGATAAAGTCGAGCGATTTCATAAATTTCTCGCTGTTCACACGCCACGCAGTAGAAACAGAAGGGAAATAACCCAAGCGATTCCCTACTTGGAAATTTGAAGATTCATCTGCCCTTATATTTGCGGTGAGGTAATATTTACTCATATAGGTATAGGAGATACGACCAAAAGCCGACATTCTATTCACTTGCGTAACCAATGAGGTCGGTTTATCCACTACGGCACCCTTGCTGATATCAAAAACGCCAGTAGACTGATCTTCAAAGCCTTTAGCTTTCACCCCAAAGCTTTCCAAATGATAGGCACTCATCTCTGAACCCAACAATGCGGTGAACGTATGATCTTTTTTGAAGGTTTTGTTGTAAAAGAGTGTTGCAGAAGCAGTACTTGAATTGGTACCCACTTCCGAGATGTTGGCAGTACCATTGGTCAGTCTCCCCCAGGTAGTGGTAGCTCCATAAAACTCCTGTAATTTGGAAGTTGAAAGATTGGCAGAACCAGAGAGGGTAAATTTCAACTCTTTTAGAATTTTATATTCCGCATTTACACTTCCAATCATCCTGTTCAATGTAGACTGTCTAAAAGCAGCATCAGAAACCATATTATCCAATTTCACATATCCATTTGGATAATCATTTAATAATTCAGATGCGGTATAAAGCACTACCGGTCTTTCGGTATAAATGGCCTGAATCAACCCAGTAAAACCACCATCTCCTCCACCCGAAGAGACTACCCCTTTGGAAACCGTACTACCCAAAATCACCGATGATCCTACAGAGAGTTTATCATTCACGGGATGATCAATTTTTATTTTTGCCGAATAACGGTCAAAACTATTTCCAACTACAAGCCCTTCTTGGGTTAAGTAACCTAGGCTGGAGGAGATACGGGTTTTTTCCAAGGTCGAATTTACCGCAAGATCATAGTTATGAGAAGAACCTTGCCTGAGTAATGCATCTTGCCAATTGAATTGTTGATAGGCATTTGCATCTTTGGGAGCATCTATTTTGCCGTCAGCATTGGAATCCATTCCATAGCCAGAGCTTAGATTCCCTGACACATAATCCCGTGTATACTTATAATTGATATAATCCTGTGCATTTAGTACCTTTATTCTTTTTGCCACTTGAGAAACACCATAAGAAGTATTGAAGCTGATGTCCGTTTTGTTTTTGGCCGATCCACTTTTGGTGGTAATGATGATTACACCATTGGCACCCCTTGCACCATAAATAGCAGTAGAAGAGGCATCTTTTAAAATATCAATGGTGGCAATATCGTTTGGATTAAGTGTAGACAAAGGATTATAAGTGGTACTTCCCCCAGTTGTAGAGGTTGCCACTTCCGATTCATTCACGTCAATTTGCATTCCGTCAATCACATAGAGAGGAGAAGAACCTGCATAAATGGAATTGGCGCCACGGATTTTAATATCCACGCTCCCTCCCGCTTCGCCTGATTGAGCATTAACTTTAACACCGGCAAGTCGCCCTTGAAGATTTCCTGTCAAGTCGGGAATTCCTAATTTGGAAAGCGATTCTGCACCAATTGAAGAGACTGACCCTGTAAGATCCTTGCGTTTGGACTCCCCATAACCAATGGCCACAACTTCTGAAAGCATAACACTGTTTTCTTCCATTAGCACATTTACCAATTCCTTATCCCCTACTGCAAGCTCTTGTTGCTTCATTCCGATATAGCTAACAAGGACGGTATTTGCACCTTGTGGTAATTGCAACTGATAATTTCCGTTTATATCGGAAATAGTACCACCCGCCATACCTTTAATTACAATGGAGGCCCCAATGATGGCTTCACCTGAGGCATCTGTTACTTTCCCTTTGATCATCTGCACAGACGAGTTAGTTTGCATAAACGCTTTGGGCGAATTAACAAATAACAAAAGCAGTAGTAATAAAAAAGGGATACTTTTAAATTGTTGCAAAAATGTGTTCATGTTTTTAGAATTATAGGGTTAGCGATATTTCCTCTTGTTTAATGTTGATGCAAAGTAAGCTAGAAAACGGCCTTTTTACTTATAAATTTGTACCTTTTGTGTAGTGATATTGTTTATTTGAGGGTAGGGTAATGAAAAAAGGATGGGCAAGAAAGGGATAAAAAGAGGATAGAGGGGAAAAACACTTGATTATGCTGATTTTTGGTTTATGCTCAGAAAAGGAGGTAAATTGTCAATATAACACACACTTTCTGAGCACAAACTAATACTTTCTATTCTAACCTCAAAATAAAACGGATAAAATTCGTTTTGTTAATCTCAAAGAATTC
Organism: Paludibacteraceae bacterium; assembly: GCA_947445425.1. Taxonomy (GTDB): domain Bacteria; phylum Bacteroidota; class Bacteroidia; order Bacteroidales; family Paludibacteraceae; genus Paludibacter. Next base: position 4,384 of record CANFFA010000100.1, on the reverse strand, counting down.
AGCATTTGGATATGCTTTAGCAAGTGCAGTAGGAATCTTAGCTGCTTTTTCAGACCATTTACATTCAAAAGCAGTTATTTGTTGGTTTTGTATTTCCAACAAATCAACTTCTTGTTGATCGTAAGTACGCCAAAAATAATGGTTGATATTTAACAAGTGAAAATGCTTGCGCTTGATGCGTTCCGAAATGACAAATGACTCCCAAAGTTGCCCTACATCATTTCGTATGGACAATGGGGAAAAGTTATTAATCAACGCATTCCGAATGCCATTGTCGTAAAAATACCATTTTGATGATTTAGATATTTCCTTTCTTAAATTTCCGGAATAAGCGCTTAAACGATACACTACAAATACTTTAGATAGTAGATCGAGGTATTTTTCCACCGTATTTTTACTCAGTCCGAGTTGTTTTCCTAATTCATCATATGACACTAAATTACCGACCTGAAATGCAATTAACCTTAATAAATCGTACATCTTATTACTGTTACGCAGTCCATCTATTGCCAAAATATCCTTTAGCAGGTAAGCATTTACCACTTCCAAAAGGTATTCTTCCTTTTCCTTGCTGTTCATACCCAGTAGCTGTGGATATTGACCATAGATTAATTTCTGCTCTAAATTTTGAAATTGTTCAGCAACATTTTCAATCTGTATCATCTCTTCCATACTGAATGGAAAAAGGTAAAAGGTTTTGCTTCGTCCCACCAAGGGCTCCCCAGTAAGATGCAGCAAATCAAAAGAGGATGAACCACTCGCAATTACGTGAATGCTGGGAATTTCGTCCACAATTAATTTGAGCTTCATTCCAATATCTGGTATATTTTGAGCTTCATCAATAATCAGTAAGTCAACTCCTTGAAGTAAAAACTTGTAATTCGCCGCAGTGCGCTCCTGCAATAATAGGTGGGTGTTGATGTCTTCCCCATTGAGAAATAGCGTTTTTCCCACAAAACCATCCGCAATGGCTTTGATAAGAATCGTTTTACCCACGCGCCGAGCACCAAAAAGCAACATTACTTTACCTGGCTCCATGCGCTTTTCTATCTCTTGTTGTAGAATTCGATTTATTCTATTCATAATGAATGAGTTTTAGCCTGTAAAGATAGCAAAATACAAATAAATTTCACAAATAAAGTCACTGTAATGACTAAATTTATATTAAATTAGTCATTACAGTGACTTTATTTGTGAAATGAATCACATTCAACCATTTTATATTAATCTATCACCGCTTCACAAACTTCCGAACTACACTCCCCTGATTAAACTCCAATTGAATGAAATAGGTTCCTGGACGCAAATTTGCAACACCGATTGGTTCTGAAACAACACCAATGCCTTTAAACAAAACATTACCTAGCATATCCACAATGCTAAACTTGGTCGATTCAGAAATCCCAGTCAAATAAATTGCCTTTTCGGCTAATGTTGGATATACTTTTATTTCGGAGGTATCTGTTTGGCTGATTGAATTAGTGACTTGTTTAACAGTAGTTACAGCAATGGCGTTGGACAGCGTCATCATCTCATTACTACAAACTGAAGGTTGAATGGCCACTTTGTAGCTATAGTTGAAACTTGGCAATAATCCTGTTACCACATAAGCACTATCGGTCACACTATATTGATTGATAAGGGTATCAGCAGTTTGATTGTAATTCTTTTTATAAATATTTAAAAAATAAGTACTGGCACCTAATGATTTATTCCAACGTGCAGTAAAAGAACTAGATTGTATATTTTGAGCAGCCAATGCCACAACGGTTTTTTGTTGGGTTTGCTGAATTAATCCAGCGGAAGTAATCCAAGAAGTAGTGGCTGCATCAATGATTAAACCCTTTCTTGTAGTGCCAATGGGCTGAATAATCTTATTGTTGGTCAAAGTTACGCTATTTGCATACTCCACATTCAAAGCGCCTTTGGCCACCAAGGTAGTGGGCAATGGACTGCGACCCACATCAATCAAAGTATTGTTACTCACTACAGCGTTCGTTACCGAAGTGATGGAAAGTCCTTGGCTATCACTTCCGTACACCGTATTTCCGGTTACCGTCACATTGTTGATGGCGTTACGATTGGTACTCACCGTATAATTGTAAGAACCACCGTCAATACCGGCACCTACAGAGAGGGCAGCCGGCGCCACTTGGTCAACGCCATTGTTACATTCATAAAGTGTATTGTTTCGAATAATGACATTGCTCGGACCTGTCCCCATGACCCACTTTCTAGATCGGAAAGTGAGGTAAGAACGAATTCCTGAGTAGGCAGATCTGGAGATGCAATTGTTTTCAATCACTCCATTGGGAACGCAATAACAGATAGCGTGACAAAAATTATTGGCAAAAGTATTGTTGGCAATGCGTACTGTTGCTCTTCCGTATCGTCTATTGAACAAAAAAGCACCTTTAGGAATTGGCGGAATGTCTCGGTCAAAAGTAAGTACGCATCGGTGCGCCCCTAAATTACCATCATTGTTCAAAAAGTAATTCATAGACCATTTGGCGTCTACTAAAACAGCCCAAACGCCTGTATCCGTGAAGTCTTGATTTTTAAAGAACAAGGTATCTCCTTTGTTCAATACATAACCCGTGGTATAAAACTGCAAAGTATCTGCAATCACCACCCTAGGATTCACGGAATCATTTTTCATGTGGGGTGGAATATAGTTATCACTGATATGTATCCCATCATCTGTGGTATTGATCATTTTGTTGTTTTCAATGACCACATTTCCGGCTGAATTATGATATTCGCCACCAGAAGTCGTAGAGGTATAACGCTCAGTACCAGGTTTTGGAATAATATCGCAATTGGTGATTGAGTAATCGGTACAGCCCGAAAAGGTAAAGGCCGGACCGGGAGTTGAATAAACAGAGACGTTGTCGAGCGCAGTTGAACTTGAGTAGTCGGCCACAATGGAGCTTCCGGTAAAATTGGTTGGAAATGACAGCATGGTGTGAAAACCCACTTTTGCGGCGTTTAGCGTTGTGGTAGAGCTTATTGGAACAAATAAATTCTGATTGTCTGACCAAATTAAGGTATCGGCAGCCAATGCAATACCATCTACCGAGGATCTGCATTTCAAGGTATAGCTCCAAGCCCTACTGCTAACAATGTTTTTGGGTCTGGCAGCAGTATTAATATTATTTACAATCTGATAATTAAGTCCTGTGGTACCCGTTTTGGTAATCTTCGTAATTTTCGCTTCCGCATAGAGTGGCATAATATCCCAATCCCAATCAATAATCAGATTTCGAATGGTCATGTTCTGACAATGATCCAACCAGATGAAGGCACCATTGTATTTTGCATCTGTTTCGCTAAAAAGAAAAGTAGAGCCCTGACCATCAATTTCCACAAATTTGCAATTAACAAAATCAATCATCTGTGCTACATTCCTTTTGATTTTATAAATCCCATTGTTAAGGACAATTTTGGTATAAGGATGCGTTCCGGCGTAAGTAGCCATTGCGGCAACGGCCACTCCGTTCACTAAATCTGTATTGGCAGGATCTAATCCAAACGTAGTAGCATTAACAACCGTCAATTTTGGATTTCCGTAAACTTGTACATTCCTGATTTGAACTGCTTCACCATTAAGGGCTCTGACTTCAAACAGATCGAGTAAAAAATTATAAGTGGATGCTTGCAATGACAAATCTACTACTTGCGTGGAACTGCTCGTTCCATTATCCAAAATAAAAGTGGCGGTTTTGGAGGTGGCGGTTTTTAAATACTTCACCTTCATCGTTTGCCAACTGTTTATTGTAGAGGTCAAAAACTTAGCACCATTGGCAGTCGAACTAGTAGCTTCGCCGGCCAATCGAATCAAGGTCCCGTTTTCCTTCAAAATCTGAATTCGGTTTGGTGAACTTCCCAACAAGAATTGGAATCCGTTGCTGGAAGAGTTGAACTCAAATTGCATGGTTAAGGAGTCAGTATAATAAGAAGTGGTAGTCAATGTGGATTTCCTCCCAACCGTCCCCGTAGCATTGGCGGTAAGTAGCATGGAATTGGCTGGAAATGAGGCAGTACCCACTGTATAGGAATTACTCCAATTTATCTGCAAGGCAAAATTATCCGTATACATTAGCCCCATACTTGCGCTGGACTTAAAGATGGATAGCATTGAAAAAAGAATGAGGATTGTGAGTTGTATTTTTTTCATAACAAATGATTTAGGTTTGATAAAGCTTTGAAAAAGCCGAATATTTTCATTTAAGCACGAATGAATCATGTTCTCAAAATCTATAAACTGATATGATTCCTAGGAGCTAAGTAATTCGATTGATATAATGTCGTATTTTTTTTCGCTCCGAAAAATGATTTTTGAACGCAAAGATGCAAAGGTGCTAAGACGCAAAGAAATTTACAT
>CANFFA010000099.1 GCA_947445425.1 Paludibacteraceae bacterium | reverse complement strand
TCAATTGATTATGCACTCTAATCAAAAATGCTTGCATTTTTTTTAATCCGTTTTCAATCCGTCTAGACTGTGTAAATCCGCGGTCCATTTCCTTTTAAAATACGACATTATATCTGTTCCATCACTTATCAGAAAGGTCGGCCCAAATTAAGGCCGACCTTTCTGCTTTATACCTTTTCTACCTTACCTAATTTCACATAGCAAACATAACCATTGGTTTGATAGCCCATTTGGGAAATTAAATCCATATAGCTTTGGACTTGCCTATTGTAATGAACGCTTTCTTTGTCACCAAATTTATAATCAATAACGGTAGCCAAATTATCTTTAAATACCACTCGGTCTGGTCGGTATTGAGCACCAGTTGGTAAAAGAATAGCAGTTTCATTGAGTACGCGCTTGTCGCTGGCAAACCAACTTTCGACTTCTGGTAGTTGCCAAAATGCTTCTAAATCAGCTTCCACTTTCTTACTTTCTACTTCGTTGATTCTTCCACTGCGAACCATGTCAAGTATGGCCTTGCTTTGATCGGATTTGCGAACAATCAATTTCAAAATATCGTGCATGATAATTCCATAATTCAGCTTGCTTTCGGATATTTCTTGGCTTTGTAGCCAATAATCAGCACTTTGATGGCGAATGCGTAAGCGATTGGTATAACTAACCGATGGATAAGCATTTACTTTTTGATTGATATCACTGTTCGGTTTCTCTTTATAAATGGGAAGAGTCGGCTCACCCAATTCAAAAATCTTTTCATCCGTAAGATAAGAAGCTGTTAAAGGTATAATTGTTTCATCCAAACCTGGTGTTGCTACTTGAAAACAGCTCATCAATAAAGCCGACAAAGAGTTGATCTTGTCCAGTCCTTCCACCTCCTTTTTCGGAGCTGGTGCTAAACAGATCAGTTCATTTTTAGCCCGCGTAAAAGCAACATACGCCACATTTAGACTATCGATATATTGGTGCATTTGTTCATCGAAATAACTTTCAGCAAAAATTGAATTTCCCAATTTAGCACCATATTCTATTGGTAAAAGTGGTAGCTCATTAAAAGGTGCAATTGTCGGTTCGCACCAAAGGATATTGCGCATTTTACTATCTACATCCCAATCGCAAAAAGGCACAATTACTACTTTGAAATCTAATCCTTTAGATTTATGAACCGTCATGATGCGCATAGCATTCTGATGGTCAGGAGTAGAAATACACTGTTTAACTCCATTCTTTTTCCACCAATTTAAAAAGCTATTTAAATCTGCTGTTTTATTGTTCGAAAAACGAAACACCACATCTTGAAATGCTTGTACATAAACAGCTTCATTGTGCCAAGATCCGATATCAAAAAGTGCTATGATTTGCTCAACCATCCCGAATAAGGAACTATGTTTCAATTCAAGCAAACGTTCATTTTCAAGGTCTGTAAAAAGAGCTGACACTCCTTCAAATTGCGTTTCAGCATTTGTAAAACAGGCATTCAAAGCTTCATTTTCTGTTCTCTTTTGCTTCCCTCGTGCATATTCGTAATTGACAATGGTTTGTTGAATACTGTCGGAGGGATTAACGAACAGTTGTAAAATACCCAAGACAAATCGAATGGAAGCCGCCGCACCAATCAACAAACCATCATTGCCCATGATGTCGTAACAATATTTCGACTGCGCTTGAACTGTTGTTTTATAATTCAATAATTTATGAATAACCTGCTGTTCCTCTTCATTCTTTCGCACCAAAACAGCGATGTCACCGGCACGATAACCTTGGTCTTGAAGATTTTCCAAAATAGCGGGTAAACGATCCAAGCTCTCACTCTTCCATCCTTCTTCATTTTCATCTCTTTCGATGAAACTGACTTTCACTCTACCTATTCCAGCTTTAGGCGATGTTTTTTGATGAATGTTGGCGTAAGCATGTTCAATTTTATGGGTTGTAGCTTCTAAGTTCGGATAGATAGGAAGTACTTCTTTCAGATTATCATTGAGTTTAGCTTGCAATAAATGAGCGGCTCTGTAGAAAAATGAGTTGTTGAAATCCACAATGTTTCTATCACTGCGCCAGTTGGTTTCCAGGTTCTCCTCGTTCATCTGTTCGGGACGAAAATCAGTCAGAATTTGTTCGTCCAAAAGTTTCCAATCCGAATTACGCCAGCGGTAAATGCTTTGTTTCACATCCCCAACCACAAGGTTAAATCTACCCGCCGCCAAACTGTTTGCCAAGAGCGGATGAAAATTTTTCCATTGCAAGGTAGAAGTATCCTGAAATTCATCAATCATGAAGTTTTCAATGTGAATACCAGTTTTCTCGTAAACAAAAGGGGCGTCACTATTGTCAATAATCTTATTGAGCATCAGATTTGTATCCGAAATAAGCATGGTGTTCTGCTCATCGGTGAGCTTTTTGATTTGCACTGCCAAATCGGATAAAATACCGAGGGTATTGATATGCTTTAATACTAAAATGGCAGAATTGTAAGTAATGATATCGACCTTGAGCATTTCAGTTATTGCAGCAAGAGCAGTTTGCAAGCCATCCCCATATGCCCTTTCAATTACTGAAATAATTTCTTTTGGTGTCGTTTTTGTATAACAATTTTCTACTCCATTGGCCAAAGCTAGAAAAGTAGCACTGGCCTCAACTGCCCCACTTTGAAGCTTTTCTAAGGTTTTCATTGCAGAACGCGATCCACCTTTAAACTGATCTAATTCAAGTCCATTCAAAACGATGATGCGCAAAGCTTCTGTGGCTGTTTTCTTTAGTTTAGCTTCGAATTCGGTTTTAATACCTCGTAAATTCTTACGATAATTGCTTAAGAATTCACGTTCGTGGAGCTTCTTGTTCGTATCTTCCGCCTTGTGTTGGTAGCTCTCTTTGAAAACTTCTTTTCCCAAACCAATGATGCTCCCCCGCATGTTCCAGTTTTCGGACTGTTCAATGCGCTCTTCTGCAAATTGGGTAAGCCATTGTAATAACTGTTTATTTTCAGGTTTGGAGAGATCCATAAATAGATTATCCACGGATTGTTCCAAGGTAGAACTACTGTCTAATTCCAAATTATATCCTCCATGTACCCCAATATCCCGAGCAAAGGAGCGGATTACTTGTTGGAAAAATTTATCAATGGTACTAATTGAGAAGGAGGAGTAGTCGTGGAGAATAGTGGTGAGGATGTGCTTGGCACGAGCATTTACTGCCGATTCATCAAGGCGAAATTTCTCTACCAAACCCTGCCGATAGTCTGACTTTTCACCCAGCGCTAAAGCGTGTAATTCTTTGAGAATACGCGTCTTCATCTCATCGGTGGCCTTGTTAGTAAAAGTTACTGCCAGAATGTGACGGTGTGCCCGTTCCTTGGGTTGAAACAGTAAATGAATATAATCTTGGGTAAGGCGATAGGTTTTGCCGGAACCGGCTGAGGCGCGATAGATGTTGAGCATAATGTTAATTCATAATGCATAATTTACAATGCATAAATAAGGTGAGTGGGTAAATTAAAGCTAGGAATTGTCATTTTACTGACTCAAAAATCACATAAGCTCGGCCAATACCTTACTTGGTTCTCTCCTATTATCCCAAAAAGCAAGTATTATTATCTCCTTTTCTGTAATTCTGTAATAGATACTAAAATGTCCGAGTGAGGAAACTCTAACATCAAGATAGGTGGTTGCTTTATACGCAAATGGATGAAATTCAATCATATGAATGCGTTCTTTAATAAGGGAAATCAACTTCTCCGCAAATACAGTCGAACCATTCTTTTCTGTCCAATACTTCAATATCATCCGCCTTTGTTTTGTGGCGGTCATAGTCCAGACTACAATTCTTTTAGCCATTTCAAGTCCATTTTATCCAAATCATTTTGTGAAATCAAATGACCATTTTCGATATCCGACTCACTCAGTTTTAGTAATTGAACTTGTGCTTCCGACAGTTCTACTATATTCCTGTCTTTAGAACTGTTTTCCATCAATTGGTAAAGTGCTGACAAATAATCTGCGTTTGAAATTGTCATCAATTTATCAATAATATTATCACGTAAAATATCAACTCGTTTCATAATATAAATTTTAGTGAACCATGTGTAATGTAAATATAAGCTATTTTTTGATAATGACGTTTATACTTCTATCTCAAAACCATCACTTGAAATTAATCCGCTTTACTTTAAAGCCCATTCCTAAAAGCAATTCCGCAATTTTCACCCTGAAATCCCCTTGCACCAAAATCTCCCCATCACGTGAAGAACCGCCGGCACCGCATTTTACTTTAAGCGTTTTAGCCAATTCCTTCAACTCATCATCCGAACCTTGATATTCGGTCACCAGAGTAGCAGGCTTTCCATTCCTTTTGTCCAGCTCTACTCGCAGTGGTTCCTTTTGTAGCTTTTTTGTGGCACTCGCAATATTCGATTCCACTACAGTCTCCTCAACTTGAGGCAATTCTGATTTTACACCGTTTAATTTGTCTCTCCAATCCATATAACCAGCTTTGTTTTTTAATTGTAATTTTCCTCTTCAGTTTTTTTTGTCAATATAGAATATGTTCTTAACCAATTAATCCAATTCCCCTTTAGGGGCTAGGGGTTTAGGGGTTTAACTTCCGAAAAAACTCCCAAATAATGATACCACCCGTTACACTCACATTCAGCGAATGTTTGGTTCCAAATTGTGGTATTTCAATACAGCCATGACAAGCGTCTACCACTGTTTGCTGAACACCTTTCACTTCATTTCCCAAAATGACTGCATATTTTTTGGTCAAATCTAATTCTAAATCAGGCAACAAAGTACTTCCAACCGCCTGTTCTATTGCAAAAACCGTGTAACCCTCTGCTTTAAGCTTATCTACAGTTACATGAGTATCTTCGAAATAGGTCCAATCAACTGTATGTTCAGCACCCAAAGCTGTTTTATGGATTTCAGCATGGGGGGGCGTACTCGTAATTCCGCACAAATAAACCGCTTCTACCAAAAAAGCATCTGCGGTCCGAAACACAGAACCTACATTGTGCAAACTTCTTACATTGTCCAATACTACTACCAAAGGGCTTTTCTTCTCAACCTTAAAGGCTTCGGCAGATAGCCGACTCATCTCTGTAATTTTTAATTTTTTCATCCTCTATTCTATAAGTGAAATTGCTCTTTCAATGATGGTGTCTATATTTTTTGCCCTGTCCCCTACAGTTATACTATCACTCACGTCAGGATCAATTCCCCATTCAGTATTTTCCATCTTGGTATTATACATCGGTACAGCCGAAAAGCGTACCATCCATCCATTGGGCAACTCGCTCGAAAGCGGCATTCCACCACCTCCACCCGTTTTATCACCTATGATTTTAGCATGAGGAGACATTTTCATTCTATTCACAAAATCATTCGTTGCACTGTACGACAAGCGATTGGTAAGCACCATTACGGGTCTTTGCCAATTTACATCTTTGTTGGCAGGGGTTTTTATTGCAAATGGTTTCGAAAAACTGTTGTGTCCATTCCCCGTTTTATGGCACATATAACCGGTTAGGGTTTCATTCTCGAAAAAGTAGGATGCCAATTGTTCAGAATAGGCCAGTGAACCGCCACCATTGTTACGGACATCTAGTATAAGTCCCTTACAAGTAGAAAAATACTTAAAAATACTACTCACATTGGCTTCGGAAAAAGAAGCCATAAAATCACCATAATAGACATAGCCTATCGTCCCATTTGCAATTTTAGCATATTTTAATCCTCCAGCAATTCTGTAGTTTTGACCTAAATATTGGTCCGAGTTGATGATAGACGAACTGAAATTTGACGGGTAATCGGTATACCATTTCCAATAACGGCTGCGGTTAAAATCAGAATAAAGATTCACATGACCGTCCTTTAGTTCATCTAACATTCGATCCATACAGTCAAAAACTCCCTCTTCAGTGGTATCTTTTAATAATTCTTTTTTGTACACAATGTGAATGGAGTCCCAATTAATGTGCTTGTAATCAAGATAGCAATATCGGGTATCAATGATATTCCAAAGTGCTTCAAAATTACCTTCGGCAGTATTGGGTGCCAATTTCGGCTCTTCTATACAAGAGGAGAAAAGCCTGATGATAATAAATATAGGGAGGATGTGTTTTGACAATTCTTTAATCATAAAATCTCTTTAGTTGATATAAAATTCTTAGGTGCCTTGTTTTTTCGGCCAGCAAAAGTCATAAAATCAAAAGTAGTTCCTGCAATCAAACTAAATTCTGTTCTTCTAAATACCATATGGTTTGCTTTGTATTTTAAGTTATGGTAATTCATCCCAATTCGCCAAACTGAATGATTAAAGGGTATATCCAATGATATCGTTTCATTAATTCCTATCTTATTGTGCAAAGAGCTGAAATGTAGTGTATTGGATAAGTCCCCCAATAGAAACATTTCATAATAGGAAGACCCTTGTAGCGGTACAAACATACTTCCAAGTAAAGGCGTTTCCAATTTTAACTGTAGCTGCATGGTTCTTTTAAATAAAATAAAATCATGCATGAGGATCCCTGATAAATTCAAATTGCTTGACAAATCAAAAGCGATTGGATTATTGATATTACGACTATTTTGCTTAAAACCAAACTCCAAATCCATTAAGCCACCCAATAATATCTGAGTATCACTTTGAGGCTTTAAATGATAGTGAAATCCACGCCCGTAATTTCTTTCATAATATAAAATCGTGGCTGTTGCTGTTGGATTTAAAGTTACCCCTACGGTAAAATCAGAATTATATTGAGTGGAAATTAAAGGGGTATTGGGTGAAATAAAATGACGCTCCAAATCTGTCGACACATAACCCAATCCACTATAATTTAAAGGGGAGAGATAAGGGTCTACAATGCTGACAATCGATAACCCATCAGTTGAAACAGAAGTGGTCAAGGCATATTTTTGTTCCTCAGTTTGTTGCGCTTTTGTGTTTAGAACAATCAATAGAGTACATAAAACAACAAGGTTTTTGATCATGATAAAATCTATAACTTAAAATTTAGTTGCAAATTTAGCAAAATGTTTTCGGATATAATGATATAATAAAAATAGTCTAAAAACTGTTGCATTTGAGCACTATTTTCTGAGCTAATAGCTTTGCTAATTGTGTATTATTAATTATGAATTACTTATCTTTGCAGTCAGTTGATTTAAAAACCCCTCCAAGGATGAAAAGACTCGTTTTTGCTACCAATAACAATCATAAACTAGCCGAAGTTAAGGCAATGCTGGAACCTAAGTTTACCATCGTGAGTTTAGCTGAATTGGGTTGTTTTGACGATATCCCTGAAACAGCTGATACGCTGCAGGGCAATGCTTTGTTGAAGGCACAATACATTCACCAGAAATTTGGAGTCGACTGTTTTGCAGACGATACTGGACTGGAGATAGATGCACTGAATGGTGAGCCTGGAGTTTACTCTGCACGTTATGCTGGGGAAGAATGTAATGCCTTCAACAACATGACAAAAGTACTGCAAAAACTAGGCGAAAATACAAATCGTATTGCTCGTTTTCGCACGGTCATTGCACTCATAAAAGAGGGAAATACCCATTATTTTGAAGGAAATGTAGAGGGTAAAATTACTACGCATCC
>CANFFA010000098.1 GCA_947445425.1 Paludibacteraceae bacterium | reverse complement strand
TCCTATGGGTATATCGCCCTTAATAACTATTCCATTAGCACGAGCGTAATCATGCGCATCTACCAGTTGGAGGTGCAAATGATATTGTAAAAAATAATGCAATGCTATTTCAGAATGGAATTCCGAGTTTGGGCTACTTAGATTCTCAATTTCAAACTTGTTGTAACTATTATATTTTTCCCATTCCCCAACAAAAGGAGATTTGTTATTATCCCTCAAAAAACAAAATGCAGCATAAGGAACCAGCCACTCTTCATTGGCTTCAAAAAACTTTTTATAGTCAGCTGTTGCAAAAATAGTTTGGCCCTCTTGAGCATAAATGGCTTTAAAGTATTTCCATTTATCATTCATCACCGCTTGATATTCTAAACTTGGTTTGGAATTAAACAAGCGCTTTTTATCTTCGAAATATGTATTTAATTTATTATCTTTCAATGCACCCAGACGCTCCAAATTTAGATAAATAGGATGTAGGGCGTAGACGGATACGGCATTATAGGGATAAGAATCGGCATTAGTATGAGAAAGGATGGTATCGTTGATGGGCAGCGTTTGGATGATGCGTTGATTGGTTTTCTTGGCCCAATCAACCATTTTCTTCAAATCATTGAATTCTCCAACACCAAAACCCTCATCGCTGCGGAGCGAGAAAATGGGAATCGCTACACCAGCACCTCTCCAAGAGGGTAGCGTTCTATTATAATGATCGTCATTAATAAGGTTAAGTGCCGGAAAGTCGAGTTGCTGAATACTTCTATTTTCCCCAAACTCCCAATCAATTATTTCGTCAGAAATTGCATCTACCAAAAGATATTTATATTCCAAGGCAGAATCAAATTCCGATGTATCAATAGCTATTTTCCAATAAGGAAATTGACTTTCGTCCATTCGCATTTTTTTATCCACCGACCAATTTCCCAAAGCATCTTGATTTCCCAAAATGGCAATGTATTGATATGTTTCTACTTGCGGACAAAAAAGTCTAAATTCCAAATTTGATGTCTTGGAGAATTGAATCTCAGCGCTCTTATTACGTTTAAAAAGACAATCAACAAAAACGGTGCTTAGAAAAGGACTATCACCGTAAACTCTATGCCATTGATCATAGATATTAAGAGAAGTATTTGAGGCTAATTCGATTGTCCGAATCGGAGCTTTTTCATAGATAAAATTTTTATCAACCTCCAAAAGTGCATACTGATATGAAATTAATGTTTCAGACTGGGCAACCGAAACCTCAGCACTCCAATGATTCCGCTCATCACATTCCATCACAAAAGCCTGACTTTCAGAATCAATTTGCGAATTCAACAGAAGATATAGGGATTGACCCCATTGAGTTACATAGTGAATGTTGAATTTTATTTTCATGTAGGAGGGATTAGATTGCAAATTTACGAAAATTATATGCAACGCTAATTTATAAGCCTAAAAATTAAAGAATATTTTGTAGAAAAACGACTCGCCTTAAATGAGCACCAGAACAATAGGATCCAAGAACTTTTATATATTTTCATTACAATTGGCCAATTGAATCAAATATTGTGCACAATTCACCCGAAATAATGTATTACCGCCCATTTCAGAGATTTGTTGTAAGAGCGAGCGAAATAAATGTTTATCGGCATCACTCAAAATAGATAAATGAATAAAAGCATCATAGGGATTGAGCTGCAAAGATCTATCCCAATAACTAAAATCACTAAATCCGACTTCAGTGAGGGATAGTTCTATAGCCAATTGATCTCGCTCTTCATCAACACAACCATCGGCAGAAGCAATGGTCTGATAAACACAATGTAATACAGATATTTTCTGATAGATTTCGAGATTTTTCATCAATTTTAAATTATTTATTCAAATTAAAAAGGAGAGAAAATCATCCATTATTTGTTAATTGCTCAAGCACTTCATATACAATTGGACAAGTCGAGGCATTTTTAATGGATAGATTATAGATTTGATAAAAACGCTTCCTATCAGTATGAGGATATTCACGGCAAGCTTTGGGGCGCGATTCATAAATGGAGCAGTAATTATCTGACCCTAAAAAAGGACAAGGCATGGTTTTGAAAACCATATCACCATCCTCATCAACTCTTAAATAAGTTTTAATTACTTCAGAAGACTTGATACGTAAAGCTTTGGCCATGCGATCTAAATCCTTATCGGTAATCCGCGGACCTAATGTTCTACAACAATTTGCACAACTTAAACAATCCGTTCTTTTAGAAATCTGATCGTGTAAGGCATGAACCTGTTGATCCATCCCTTCCAATTTTCTTTTGTTTTTAGCAAAATAGCGCTTCCAACCCACTTCAGCCTTACTTGAGAGTATTGCCAACTGTTTATATTCTACTATTTTACTCATAAATATTTAGTCTTAGTCATAATAGTACAAAAGTATCAAAACATCCTTGATTAAGCAAAATTATATTTATATTCAACAATAAATCCGTATCTTTGTAAACGTTTTTATTAACAAACACAGTTATTGATATGAGTTTATTAAGTTCTGTTTTGGGGCAATATGATGTACCGCAGCAAGCACAGGCTGAAGGACTATATCCCTATTTTCGTCCAATTGAGTCTGATCAAGATACCGTTGTAAGCATAAATGGGAAACGTGTTTTAATGTTTGGGTCCAATAGTTACTTGGGTCTAACCAACCACCCTCGATTAAAAGAAGCTTCTATAAAAGCAATTGAAAAATATGGTACAGGATGTGCTGGTTCACGTTTCCTTAATGGAACCTTGGATATCCATTTGGAATTAGAGGCTAAATTAGCAAAGTTAGTAAACAAAGAAGCGGCACTTATTTATGCGACAGGTTATACTGTAAATTCAGGAGTGGTCTCTTGCATAACAGGTCGTGAAGATTATCTGATTTTTGATGAGTACAATCATGCTTCATTGATCGAAGGAAAACGCCTATCCTTTTCAAAGCAATTAAAGTTTCGTCACAATGACATGGAGGATCTGGAAAAAGTCCTCAAAAGATGTGATATAGACAAAGTAAAACTTATCGTGGTAGATGGAGTCTTCAGTATGGAAGGTGACATGGCCACACTTCCAGAAATAGTTGCACTTTCAAAAAAATACAATGCTTCTATTTATGTAGACGAAGCACATTCTTTAGGTGTATTTGGGAAAACGGGTGCTGGTATTTGTGAGCATTTTGGAGCATCCGAAGATGTTGACTTAATTATGGGTACTTTTAGTAAATCCCTAGGAACCATAGGCGGCTTTGTTGCAGCTGATAACAACATTATAAATTTCTTAAAACATCATTCACGAACGCTAATATTCAGCGCTTCAATTTCACCAGCAGCAACAGGCTGTGTTTTAGCTGCTTTAGATGTCATGGCTGAAGAGAGTTGGAGAAAGGATGCATTATGGGCAAACACCAACCGTGCAAAAGAGGCATTCCTCAAAGCTGGCTTTGAAATTGGACCCACACAATCACCTATCATTCCACTTTTTGTTCGTGACAACACCAAGACTTTTAAAATCACCCGTAATTTGATGGATGATGGTATATTTGTTAATCCAGTCGTATCGCCTGCTGTTCCTTCTGAGGACTCACTCATTCGCTACTCACTGATGGCAACGCATACTTTTGACCAAATTGATGAATCAGTAGAAAAAATATCCAAAGCAGCTAGAGCTTTGGGAGTTATTGAGTAAAATACCCGTCAACACTGCTGTTGACTACCAACAAAAAATATGATTACAGTATCCAACCTCGCCATTCAGTTTGGCAAACGTGTTTTATTTTCCGACGTAAATCTTAAGTTTACAGCTGGAAATTGTTATGGAATTATTGGTGCAAATGGTGCCGGAAAATCCACTCTTATTCGTATTCTTAGTGGCGATTTAGATGCCACACGTGGCAATGTTCAATTTGGAACTGGTGAAAGACTTTCAGTATTGAAACAAGACCACTTTGAGTTTGATGAATTCACAGTACTAGACACAGTACTGATGGGGCATACCGTTCTTTGGCAAGTAAAAGAAGAAAAGGACTCTATCTATTTAAAAGAAGATTTCTCTGATGCAGATGGACTTCGCGCTTCTGAGCTTGAAGAAAAATTTGCAGAGATGAATGGCTGGAATGCTGAAAGTGAAGCTGCTACACTTTTGAGTGGATTAGGCATCAAAGAAGATTTACATTACCAATTAATGAAAGATTTAAGTGGTATGGAAAAAGTTCGTGTACTTTTAGCGCGTGCACTTTTTGGGAAACCTGATAACCTATTACTAGATGAGCCTACCAATGACTTGGACGTAGATACAGTCATGTGGTTAGAAAATTATTTGGCAAATTACGAAAACACCGTATTGGTAGTTTCACACGACCGCCACTTTTTAGATGCAGTAAGTACACATACTGTAGACATTGATTTTGGAAAAGTTCAGCTTTTCTCTGGAAACTACACCTTCTGGTATGAATCCAGCCAATTAGCATTGCGTCAACAACAAAACCAAAACAAAAAAGCTGATGAAAAACGCAAGGAATTAGAAGAATTCATTCGTCGATTCAGTGCCAATGTAGCCAAATCAAAACAAGCTACAAGCCGTAAGAAAATGCTTGAAAAATTGAATGTTGAAGAAATCCAACCCTCTACGCGCAAGTATCCAGGAATTATATTTACACCTGAACGTGAACCTGGAAATATGGTTTTAGAAATTGCAGGCCTAGGAAAAACAGCAGAAGACGGTACTGTACTTTTCAAGGATGTAAACTTCAATGTTGAAAAAAATGACAAAATCATTTTTCTTTCCCGTGATCCACGGGCAATGACAGCATTCTTTGAAATCATTAATGACCATGACAAAGATCATCTTGGAACGTATGCTTGGGGAGTAACCATCACAAACGCCTATTTACCACTTGATAATTCGGAATTTTTCAATACTGACTTAAAACTAGTAGATTGGTTAGGACAATTTTCTACAGATACCACCGAAGCATTTATCCGCGGATACTTAGGCAAAATGCTTTTTGCTGGTGAGGAAATTTACAAAAGAGCAAGTGTGCTTTCTGGAGGAGAAAAAATGCGTTGCATGATTTCTAGAATGATGCTACGCAATGCGAATGTAATGACCCTTGACTCTCCTGCCAATCACTTGGATTTGGAATCGATACAAGCATTCAATAACACTCTGGTCCAATTTAAAGGAAATGTACTCATGGCTTCACATGACCGTGAATTCATCCAAACTGTTTGTAATCGTATTATCGAATTAACACCTCGTGGAATTATTGACAAACAGATGGATTATGATGATTATATTACCTCTGATGACATCAAAGCTATTCGAGAAAAAATGTACAAATAAAGATGGTCTGTATATTTTAGGATTTTGAAATTGAGATTTAAATCCTAACATCTAAAGATAAAAAAAGAGTATTTTTCCTAATTTAGGGAAAATACTCTTTTTTGCTATAGATCCAAATCTAAACCACTTTATAGATTAAAACAGTTGCATAGACTGCTACACCTTCTTTACGTCCAACAAAGCCCATTCTTTCGGAAGTAGTAGCCTTGATTGAAATCAGATCTTTATCAATTTCCATCACTTCTGACAAACAAGCTTGCATTGGCAAAATGTGTGGGTTAATTTTGGGTTCCTCAGCACATACAGTGCAATCAATATTACCCAATTCATAGCCTTTAGATCGTAGCAAAATCATTGTTTTTCGCAACAAAATCTTACTATCAATATTTTTATATTCTCCAGCAGTATCAGGGAAATGATACCCGATATCCCGTAAATTTGCAGCACCCAGTATCCCATCGCATATCGCATGAATTAACACATCAGCATCCGAATGCCCAAGTAAACCCATAGTGTGTTCTATACGAATACCCCCCAACCACAACTCACGCTCCCTTGCAAAAACATGCACGTCATAACCAAAACCAACACGGAAAGAATTCATAATGAATAATTAATAATTAATAATTATAAAAAAAAACGGTTGACCCAACCCAAGGTAGCATCCAACCGTTTTTTAATCTCAAACAAAAATAATTGTTATCTGTTTACTGGTTCTACTTCATCATTTCTTTCATCCCAAGCATATCAAATGACAATGAAATACGCAATGTACCATCTAATGGACTAGAAGGCGTAGTAGCAATGGTATAGGCAGCGTCGATCTGCATCAACGTTAATTTAAAACCGGCACCTGCTGTAAAGAACTTGCGATTACCTTTATAGGTATCCTCGTCAAAATAACCACCGCGTATGAAAAATTGTTTGTTATATGCATATTCAGCACCAACAGAATACGAGATTTCACGTAATTCTTCCTTATAACCACCCGAAGCATCAGAAAACGAACCAAACACACCAGTTATTGAAGACATTTTATTATAATAACTTGGGTCAGCTGCAATTTTAGCTGAGTTAGGAGTCGGAACCATCAATTTATTAGCGTCACCGCTGAATGAGATTCGATTATAGGCATCAATAGGATAATCAAAAGAAGTACCTAAACGTAAATTAGTCGGAATAAATGCACTCGTAGTTCCTTTATCAAAAGAGATTTTCCCACCAATATTAGATGCATTTAAACCAAAAGCCAACTGACCATCTCCTGTTGAAAGACTAATTGGTGTTTTGTAATAGGCTGAAACATCAGCAGCAACAGTAGCCCCCCTTTGCATGTCTTCAGACTGCACGCCTAAATCGGAAGAGATATAACGCAAACCAACAGACGCTGACAGTTTATCTGATAACATACGTGAATAAGCTGCATCAAATGCAAACTCATTGGGAGAAACTGACGTAGTTTGAATACCAAATTCATCCATCAATGAAATTGTTCCCAATGAAAAATAGCGCAAAGATGCACTAAAAGCTTGACGAGAATCCAATTTCCAATATCCTGCCAAATAAAGCAAATCAATATCATCCACTAATTTACGAAGCCAAGGTGTATATGAAACCGAAACACCAGTTTGACTTTCCATAAAAACATATTTTGATGGATTCCAAAATTGTGAATTAACATCTGGAGTAGTAGCGGCTCCCACATCTCCCATACCACCTGCTCTGGAGTCTGGAGTAATGGATAAAGAGGGGACAGCAGTTGAAATCACATTATTATCCTGAGCAGTTGCTAAGAAGGAAATTGAAAGCATCAGAAGTGATGCTAAAGATTTTTTATTCATGCTATAAGTATTTAAAAATGTATTTAATTATATATTTACGGTGCAACAATTAACATCTTATTGGTTTTTGTTAAAATATCATTTTGTTTGGTCTTGATAATTACTCTATAGAGATAAACACCAGGATTAACCTTTTGTCCATTACTGGTCATCAAATTCCAAGTTATCAATTCTAAGTTATTTTGTGGTGACGAGGTCCAAAGTTTACGACCTGCAAGGTCCTGTACCTCAATTGAAGTCGAAATTACAGATTCAGGATTTTCATTTTTCACCATAAAGCGTGTGCTTTCTACTACAGGATTTGGATAATTAGAAACCGAAAAAACAACAGGTTTCAAGGATTTCACCACTTCAAAGTCCATTGATTTTGTTGTCGAATTATTTAATAAATCCCAAATGCGAAAAGTTAAAGTATGCTTCCCAACCGGCAAAGTAGGAAGTTTAAATTTCACCTGA
>CANFFA010000097.1 GCA_947445425.1 Paludibacteraceae bacterium | reverse complement strand
GTCAAACTCTTGTTAAAAGTAATCCCGTTGATTTCTCACCTTCAAAACCAAATAATTTTACTGAAAGCTTAGAAATTGGGGGTAAGAAAATTACCGTTGAAAATCAACTTTTTGTACCCAATGCTGAAGAAACAGTTATACCAGATGAAAATGGAGAACCCATCATTTCGATTTTTGTGATGAGTGGCGCTGATCAAAGTGCTAATTTAATTTTGTTTGGTGACGATATTGCAAAGGCAGGTGATTTCTCTTTTTCATTCGAAAAATTTAAACACAAAGCGGATATATTGTTCTCAGTGATTGATAATCAACTTTATTTTAAATCTGGACGCATCATTACTAAAACCGGAACATTAGCCTCTGGAATGATTGATAAGGAGCATGCCATTGCGATTACACCAGGCGAAAATTGTTTGGCTACAGAGAATACAATCTATCGTGCTGATAAATTAGTATTTATGATCAAAGGTTTTATGCCTAAAGCCATCAAGACACTTATACCTGGAGAAATGAATTTGGATAAAGCTGCAGCAATGAGCCAAGGCCGTGATGCATTGGTACTCAAAGTAAGTGACGGTAAATTGACCAAACAAGTTAATGTATTCAAATCGCCAGAGGGCATGGGAGAAACCGTTAATTGTCAATTGAATGATGTGAACGTAGGACTAAATTTTGGTCAGTTGGCTGAAAAATTACCTTTTAGTATTACTTTAAGACAATTTGAATTGGAAAGGTATGCAGGCTCGATGAGTCCTTCATCTTTTGCAAGTGAAATTACACTTACAGATACTGAAATGAAAAGTGTTAGACCTTTTAGAATCTATATGAACAATATCTTGAATTATCGTGGTTATCGCTTTTTCCAATCCTCTTATGATCCTGATGAACAAGGGACTGTGCTTTCCGTGAATCATGATTTCTGGGGTACTAACATAACTTATTTTGGCTATTTGTTGATGCTAGTTGGGATGGTCGTTACGCTATTCAGTAAGAATAGTCGTTTTACGAGCTTGTTGAAATTAACCAGTGAAATTCAAGCGAAGCGAAAAGCTGCTAAAGTGATCATGCTAGCAAGCTTATTTACTTTATCACTGCCAAGTATAGCGGCTTCAGAACTAAACAAAGAACAACATTTACACGAATTAAATAGACTTTTGGTTCAAAATGCTGGTGAGGGAAGAATACAGCCATTAAGTACTTATGCAGCTGATGTGTTGCGAAAAATATACAAGCACAATACCTTTAAAGCGCAATCTGGTGTGGAAGTGTTATTGGGGATGTCTGTAAATGCAGGACTTTGGAAAAATGAACCCATTATCAAGGTGGGTCATCCTGAATTAGAAAAGGAATTAAATGCTGTTGATGGTTATGTATCCTATAATCAGTTGTTTGATATGACCAAGGGTGGTGTTTATCGCTTGCAAAGCTCAGTAGAAAAAACATATCAAAAGGAAGAATCTGCTCGTAATAAGTATGAGAAAGAGTTGTTGAATGTTGATGAACGTTTTAATATCTGTACTCAAATTTATTCGAGGGCATTGTTGGCATTTTTCCCTGTTCCTGGTGATGTTCATGGTAAATGGACCGTTCAGCAAGCTGCTAATACTATGTCATCGTCAATGTCTACTGCGAACATGTCCGCTATGGCTATGCCTCCTGCTATGGGTGAATCTTGTCCTGCCAGTGCTGAAGAAAAAATGAAAGCCAAAGGTTCTTCAGAAATGGAATCCACTGAGGATCCCGCAATGGCGGCGCTTCATGCCGGGGATAGTAAAGATAATGCAAACCCTCATGCAGGTATGGAAGAGATGCAATCTACAGCTGCAGATGCTGAATTGAAAGCAGATGCACCCATGGGCAGTTGTACCAGAACAGCTGGTGATGCAATGACAGCTGATGCAAGTTGTGAAATGAATAATTCTGCAATGTTGTTAGAGAATTATTTTGAAGCGCTTAGTCAAGCATTAAAGTCTGGAAATTGGGCTGTTGCGAATGAGAAGCTTAACTTGATTAAAAAATATCAATTGGAGAATGGAGGAGAACAATTGCCTACAGCAACCAAAATCGAGCTAGAAATAAAATATAACAATTGGAATATATTCTTCAATTTGGCTATTGCTTACTGTATCTTGGGCTTTCTACTCTTATTACTTCACTTCTACAATATATTTAAGTATAATGCAAAACTTGATAAACTATTGGACAAAACAGTTTATCCACTTGGTTTTTTATTTATAGTGTATACTGCCGGTATGGCATTGCGTTGGTCTATATCTGGCCATGCACCTTGGAGCAATGGATATGAAATTATGCTTTTCGTGGGTTGGGCTAGTAGTTTGGCTGGTTTGCTGTTTTCGCGTAAATCTCCTCTTGCTTTTGCAACCACTGCATTATTGTCTGCCCTTGCATTGTCAGTGGCAGGTATGAGTTGGATGAATCCCGAAATTACGAACCTAGTACCTGTACTTAAATCTTATTGGTTAATTGTACATGTGGCCGTGATTAGTTCTAGTTATGGTTTTATGGCCCTGGGTGCCATTTTAGGATTTTTGAATTTGATATTGATCATTGCAAAAACTCCTAAAAATAGAGTTCGCCTCAATGATAACATTCTTGAAATTAGTTATATCATTGAATTGGCTTTGACTATTGGTATCTTTCTATTAACTGTTGGGACTTTTCTGGGTGGTGTTTGGGCCAATGAATCATGGGGGCGTTATTGGGGATGGGATGCAAAAGAAACCTGGGCATTGGTGAGCGTATTGGTGTATGCAGTGGTGCTGCATTTGCGTTTTATGCCTAAATTGAATAATCCTTTGGTATTGAGTACAACTGCATTGGTGGCATTTAGTTCAATTATTATGACCTTTCTAGGTGTGAATTACTATCTGTCGGGTATGCACTCCTATGGTCAAGGTACAGCACCAACGCTTCCAAATTCATTATTTATTGTTATATTGGTGGTAATTGCCGTCGTGTTTTTAGCATTTAGGGCAGAACGAAAGAAATGATTTTTGTTTGGTAGAGACGCAATGAATTGCGTCTCTACCAATAAACGTTAATGGCATGAACAAATTTTGGGGATGTATTTAATATTTCAAAATTATTTAATTACTTTTGGTTTTGTGATATTTTGAATATCTGAAAATAAATTATTGTCACATTCTAAAATTAGCACTTTATATTGACCTATGAATAAAAAATTACTACACAAGTTTTCACTCGCTCTTTATCTTTTAATTATTATATTAACCTTGATTTACTATGGCTATCTGGGCTTTCGCTATTATAGCTTACCAATTGTAGATCGGTATTATGATCCAATGTATAACGAGTTGAAACCGAGTGGCTCGATTGGACACTGGTTGGGTATTGTGGGTACTGCCTTTATTTTATTTGCTGTAGTTATTTATATGGCTAGAAAACGCCTGAAGATATTTCGCGGCATCGGTACAATGAAGTATTGGTTAGAGTTCCATATTTTTCTTTGTACTTTGGGTTCTGTCTTGGTATTGTTTCATACAACATTCAAATTTGGTGGAATCGTATCGGTTGCGTTTTGGAGTATGGCCATGGTCTGGCTCAGTGGATTTGTTGGACGTTACATTTATGTTCAAATTCCAAGAACCATCGATGGTCGTGAATTGAGTTTAAAGGAAGTGCAGGATCTTAGAGCTTCATTTGAAGCAGAATTGATGACAAAATACAAATTGGACATCAATCAGTTGGAAAGTTTGAAAATTTCCAAAATAGGAAAACAATTGAAAGCAATTAATATTTCAAAAGATGAAATAAAAAAAATAAATCAACTCATCAACAAGGAAAGACATTTTGCAAGAAGGATTAATCGTTTAAATTCTATGCGTAATCTCTTTAAAAAATGGCATGTCATTCACTTGCCGTTTTCAATTGTAATGTTAGTGATAACCATTATTCATATTGGCGTCGCACTTTATTTTGGATATACAGGCTTTTTTAAATAGTTAGCTCAATTTAGATGAATTTATCAAATAGGCTTTTGTAATATTAAGAATGAATTGTTTATGAGTGATTTGCTTATCGAAATTTTAGTTTATTTGTTTGCTGCGATTACTGCACTGCTTGTTCTTTATTTATATTTAACAAAGCATAGAAAGGATTCTGGAATTGTTGATGAGAAAATTCAGAAAGCCAAAGAAGCCGGTATTCATGAGCCCGTATCTATGCATCCCAGGGTTGATTTAAATCGCTGTATTGACAGTGGTTCTTGTATTAAAGCTTGTCCTGAGGATGATATTCTGGGTATTCGTGATGGTAAAGCCACTATAATCAATGCTACCCATTGCATTGGACATGGTGCCTGTTTGTGGGCTTGTCCTGTTGGAGCAATCTCTTTGTGGATTGGTACAGAAAAACGTGGGGTTGATCTTCCACAGATCAGTCATAATTTCGAAACCAATGTTCCTGGGATATTTATTGCAGGCGAATTAGGGGGGATGGGACTCATTCGTAATGCTGTAACGCAGGGTAGTGAAGCAGTGGAGAATTTGGCTGAGACCATCAATAAAGATTTGAAAGCAGATTATGACTTAATAATTGTGGGTGCAGGACCTGCAGGAATTGCGGCTGCTTTACAAGCCAAGAAACTTAAATTGAATTTTTTAGTTTTAGAACAAAATACTTTAGGGGGAGCTGTTTTTACTTATCCACGTGCCAAAATAGTGATGACCTCCCCCATAGATCTCCCGCTCTACGGTAAGGTGAAGTATGTTTTAACTTCAAAGCAAGAACTACTGAATCTTTGGAATACTGTTTTGACAAAACAGAAAATTTCTATCAAAGAAAATACCATTGTTAAAAGTATCGTTTCTGAACGAAATGTATTTCAGGTGGAAACATCAAAGGAGGAAAAGTATTCTGCTCGTAAAATCTTGTTGGCAATAGGTCGTGGCGGTTCGCCTCGTAAGCTAAATGTCCCAGGTGAGAATACTGAAAAAGTCGCTTATCGTTTGTTGGATTCTGAAGAAATTTTTGACAAAAATATACTCGTTGTAGGTGGTGGTGGTACTGCTGTAGAAGCAGCGCTACTATTGGCAGAAAAAAACAAAGTGAAAATTTCATATCGTGGTGAAATGTTTGGTCGGATCAATAAAAAGCTTTCTGATAAATTAAACGAAGCCATTGATAATAAGATGATTGAGGTTTTGTGTCAAACGAATGTACTATCAATAGCACCAGATAAAGTTGTGTATAAGCACAATCATATTGACAATGCTCCTGAAATAGAACTTGAAAACGATTTGGTTTATGTTTTTGTCGGTGGTGAGCTACCTTCTCAATTTCTAAAAAAAATGGGTGTGGATGTAAAGACTACCCATGGAAACTTGGTGTTGAAATATGATGTTTAGTTTGAGTTTACTTGCAAATCAATACTTGTAGATTCTATTCACAATGAATTTGTCTTTAGAGTTTTCTATTTAGCTATCATTTTCATTGGATTTTCTCTTTCAATAATAAATCAATTAGATATTCTGCATGAGACAAAAAATACTTCTGCTATTATTTTTTACATTAGTACTATCTGTATCCTTTACGCATGGTCAAATTTCACCAGGTTCACTCAGTAAAGCACATGCTTTTCTTGAAGGACCTAGTAATTGTACCAAGTGTCATGCTGTGGGTGATCGTTCCACTAAAGCCAATTGTTTGGGATGCCACAAAGAAATTCAAGCCAATATAGCCTCTAAAAATGGTTATCATGCCTCTGCTCTTGTAAAGAGTAAAGAATGTGCTGTGTGCCACAACGAGCACCATGGTGCAGAGTTTATAATTACCCGCTTTGATAAAAAAGCTTTTAACCATGCTAAAACTGGTTTTGAATTAAAAGGAGTTCATGCCAAAAAGGATTGTAAAGCTTGCCACAAACCCGCCTTTATTAAAGATCCTGTACTCAAAAAAAGAGCCAATACCTATCTAGGACTTAAATCCGAGTGCTTGAATTGTCATGCCGATTACCACCAAGGTAAACTTTCTTCTGATTGTGCTAGCTGTCATAACTTTGACTCATTTAAAAAAGCAACCGGTTTTGATCACAGTACCACCAAATATCCATTGATTGGGAAACACCTTACTGTTGCTTGCGTTGATTGTCACAAAATTGAAATTGTGAATGGAAAAAAAACTCAAAAGTTCACAGGAATTCAGTTTGATAATTGTACTGCTTGTCACAAAGATGTACATGAAAATAAATTTGGTCAAAACTGTAAGCAATGTCACAGTGAGGAATCCTTCCATTTTAATAAAAATATGAAGGCTTTTGATCATGATAAAACTGATTTTAAGCTGATTGGGAAACATAAAATGGTTGAATGTAAAATCTGTCATAAAAAGAATTTGACAGATCCAATCAAACATGACCAATGTCAAAATTGTCATGCCGATTTTCATAAAAAAGAGTTTGCGGTCAATGGTGTAAATCCAGATTGTAATACTTGTCATACCAACGCTGGTTTTTCACCTAGTACTTTTACCATTGTTAAGCACAATGCTACCAAATTCCCCTTAAAGGAGGCGCACGTAGCCACTTCCTGCCTGGCTTGTCATAAAAAGCAAAAAGAATTTAAATTTAAAAATATAGGAACACAATGTGTTGAATGTCATAAAAATATACACAAGGGCTTTATTGAAGAAAAGTTTTTACCGAAAGAGAATTGCACCATTTGTCATGGTTTGAAAAACTGGAAAGGAACAGGCTTCGACCACAGTGAAAAGAATTTTACCATGGATGGAGCGCATGCTAAATTAGCCTGTTCAGCCTGTCACTTCGGTCGTAATGCAAATGGTATCCGTACGCAACGTTTCGAAGGTTTGTCACACGACTGCGCTAGTTGTCACAAAGATGTACACGTAGGGCAATTTATGGTAGATGGTAAAACAGATTGTGCAAAATGCCATGCTACTGATAACTGGAAGAAGTCTATTTTTGAACACAATAGTTCTCGATTTAAACTTGATGGGGGTCATGAAAAAGTGACTTGTGATGAATGTCATAAAGTGGTTACGGATACAAAAGGGAAGTATGTTCGTTATAAATTTGAGGACATTGCCTGTAAAACTTGTCACAAATAATTAGTATTATCGGTCTACGTAAATAATTGCCTTTCCTGGCTTAGATTATATTATTCTGTTCAACAGTAATCATACACATTGGTGAAATTATGCATAAAATCACTTTTTTAATTTTATTTCTCTGTTCGGTTGTGATGACTCATGCACAAACGAGTGATGTGAAGTCGACACACGGGGATAAATTGACATTGGAATGTGCGGTTTGTCACGTGACCGAAAATTGGACTAAAATTAAAACAGATCAATTCAATCACAAAAAGACCAATTTCCCTTTAGAAGGGCAACACAAGTCTGTAGGTTGTCGTCAGTGTCACACCAATTTAGATTTTAGTAAAGCGAAATCAGAATGTGCTGAATGTCATAAAGATGTTCACCAATCTACCGTGGGTAGAGATTGCGCACGTTGTCACAATTCAAATTCTTGGATAGTTCCTAAAATTAATACCATCCACAAACAGAGTGGTTTCCCTTTGATTGGAAGGCATGCTGCAGCAGATTGTTTTCGTTGCCATGTCTCTGCTTCTAAACTTCGTT
>CANFFA010000096.1 GCA_947445425.1 Paludibacteraceae bacterium | reverse complement strand
TAAGCACTTGATTTTCATCAAATGACTTTTCTACATTCTTTACTTCTATCATACTTTTCGGGACAACGGACAACGGACAAAAGTCAACGGACAACAACAATCACTGTCTGTTAACCTATTCGTTGAACAAAAATAATATATTTTACAATGATTCAATTGTCAGCAACATGGTACTATTCACCGCTGTCCGATGACTTAAGACTTTTTTAATTCAACATCAAATTGGTTATCAATATATTGAAGAGTAAAATCAAAACACTACTATTCACAACTGCATTTGTACTTGCCTTCCCTACATCCAATGCTCCACCATGAGCATAATAGCCATAGAAAGCAGCCACAGAAGAGATGATATAGGCAAAGAATAAAGATTTGAAAATTGAATAAAAAATATAAAAGGGAATGAAAGTGTGTTTTATTCCTTCTAAGTAATTAGCAGTAGTAAGAATATCCGTAAATACTCCGACGAAATATCCACCCAACAATCCCAATGACATACTAAAGATGACTAAAAATGGCATCATCACCACAAAAGCAGCAATTTTAGGCAGAATAAGAAAATTTGCTGAATTCACCCCCATAATCTCCAGTGCATCAATCTGCTCTGTTATACGCATAGTTCCAATCTCTGAAGCAATGTTTGAACCGACTTTACCCGCTAGAATCAAGCACATAATCGTGGATGAAAACTCTAAAAGCAAGGTATCCCTCACCACCAAACCAGTCATAAAAGCAGGAAGAAAGGGATTAGTAGAGTTTAATTGGGTCTGCATGGTCATGATTGCACCAATAAACAGAGAAATAATGAGGACAATCGGTAATGAATCATATCCCAATTTCACCAACTCTTTTGGAAATTGGCGAAAGAACATTCGATAGCGATCGGGTTGTACCAAAACCCGACGCATCAATAAAAAATATCTTCCTGTATCTCTTAAAATACTCATCTTAATATATAATTCATAATGCACAATTCATAATGCATAATTAATAATGCATAATTAATAATCAACAAATACTTACCTCATTTTCAGATCATAACAACATTTCAATATACCGCACAAGCATGAATTTAGGTCCGAAATCAAAAGTATACAAAGGTACTCATTTTTTAAATAAATAAAGTAAATAAGACTTAATGCTTAAAATATAGACTTGAAGAACGATAAAGATAAGCCTGAAACAAACTTTAAGTTTTTGAAACAAAAAAAGAGAAACCCGCAGAACGAATTTCTCTTTTTAAAATATCTCGGAGGACAGTAATTATACGCGTCTTTCTTTGATTCTTGCTTTTTTACCAGTAAGGGCACGTAAATAATACAATTTAGCACGACGTACTTTACCGTGTTTGTTAACAGTAATGCTTTCGATAAAAGGTGATTCCAATGGGAAAATACGCTCTACACCAATGTTTTGTGAAATTTTACGAACAGTAAAGCGTTTTTTGCCTTGGTGTCCTACAATTTTGATAACATCACCACGAAACTCTTGAATACGCTCTTTAGCACCTTCAATAATACGATACGCTACTGTAACTGTATCCCCACTTTTAAATGCTGGATGTGTTTTTTCAACAAGAAATGCTTGTTCTGCAATTTTAATAAAGTCCATTATTAATTTGTTTTTTTATTAAATAATATGCGCAATATTCACAGACCACTCTATATTCTGTCAGAGATTACGCTAAAATTGGACGGCAAAAGTACTGCTTTATTTCCAAACCACCAAGTCCGACAAGTTCTTTTGAACTCAATACAAGCAATTTAATTGATATTTAACATCCCATATTAAAATTCACACATCACTAACAGATTGATTACCAAATTAAAATGCAAATCAAATTATTTTCACTACCTTTGCAGCCACAAAAAATAAGATTTTATTACATGCAAAAGATTAGAAATATTGCGATTATTGCCCACGTTGACCACGGCAAAACAACACTGGTTGACAAGATGTTATTGGCTGGACATTTGTTCCGCGACAACGAAACGACTGGCGAGTTAATAATGGATAATAATGACCTTGAACGTGAAAGGGGAATTACCATTTTGGCCAAAAACGTATCCATCGATTACCTTGGCTACAAAATCAACATCATTGACACTCCGGGCCACTCGGACTTTGGTGGTGAGGTAGAACGTGTTTTGAACATGGCCGACGGTGTACTCCTTTTGGTGGATGCTTTTGAAGGACCTATGCCTCAAACTCGTTTTGTACTACAAAAAGCATTGCAAATTGGTTTGAAACCAATTGTAGTGGTAAACAAGGTTGACAAACCAAATTGTCGTCCAGACGAAGCGCAAGAAAAAGTATTTGACTTGATGTTCAACTTAAATGCTACTGAAGAGCAATTGGATTTCCACACCATTTATGGTTCGGCTAAAAACAATTGGATGTCAGAGGATTGGAAAAACGAAACCGACAGCATTGTTCCATTATTGGACGCCATTATTAAATATATCCCTGAACCAGTTTGCTTGGAAGGTACTCCTCAAATGTTGATTACTTCATTAGACTACTCTTCTTATGTAGGTCGTATTGCAGTAGGACGCGTTCACCGTGGTACTTTGAAAGAAGGTATGGATGTAAATTTGGTAAAACGTGACGGAAAAGCCGTTAAATGTCGTATCAAAGAACTACATACTTTTACAGGATTAGGTCGTACGCGTGCTGCGGAAGTAAGCTCAGGAGACATCTGCGCCTTGGTGGGTATTGAAGGTTTTGAAATTGGTGATTCTATTGCCGACTTACAAAACCCTGAACCATTGGTGCCGATTGCAATTGACGAACCAACCATGAGTATGGTGTTTACTATTAACAACTCACCGTTTTTTGGTAAAGAAGGTAAATTTGTTACTTCTCGTCACATCAATGATCGTTTAGTAAAAGAATTAGATAAAAACTTGGCATTGCGTGTTGAGAAAAATCCAGAATCAGATGTATGGAACGTTTTTGGACGTGGCGTACTTCACTTGTCTGTATTGATTGAAACCATGCGTCGTGAAGGTTATGAGTTGCAAGTAGGTCAACCACAAGTAATTTTCAAAGAAATTGACGGAAAACGTTGCGAACCAATCGAGCAATTGACCATCAATTTACCTGAAGAAGCTTCTGGAAAAGTAATCGAAATGGTAGCCATCCGCAAGGGTGAAATGTTGAGCATGGAAGTGGTTAACGACCGTATCCAATTGGAGTTCATGATTCCATCTCGTGGTATTATTGGATTGCGTAATGCTGTATTAACTGCATCAGCAGGTGAAGCAATTATGTCACACCGCTTCTTGGAATACCAACCTTACAAGGGAACCATTGAGAAACGTAACAATGGATCTATCATTTCAATGGAAGCAGGAAAAGCTTTTGCTTATTCTTTGGATAAATTGAATGATCGCGGTAAATTCTTCGTATTCCCACAAGATGAAATTTATGCTGGCCAAGTAGTTGGTGAAAGTTCAAAAGAGGGTGATATCGTTGTGAACGTTACTAAACCTAAGAAATTGACCAACATGCGTGCTTCTGGTGCAGATGACAAGGCAAAATTAACACCGCCTATTGTTTTCAGTTTGGAAGAAGCTTTGGAATATATCAAAGAAGATGAATACGTGGAACTTACGCCGCAAAGCATACGTTTACGTAAAATCTATTTGGATGAAAACGAACGCAAACGTAATAAAAGATAAGACCTTTTTCAAAAAGAAAATGGTATTTCAACTGATAGACAAAGCCTCCGAACATTCGGGGGCTTTGTTCGTATTTAGAAACCTAAACATCCTGAAGAACCATTAATAACCAATAGCTGTTCATTTATTTTGTATATTTGCACTTGCAAACTAGTACTCACCCAATTATTAATTATTAATTGTTAATTATTAATTGTCAATTCACCACCCATGTCCAAACAAGGAAATATCATCATAAAAGGTGCCCGCGTGCACAACCTTAAAAATATAGACGTAGAAATACCACGCAACCAATTGGTCGTCATTACAGGACTTTCGGGCTCAGGCAAATCGTCTCTAGCTTTTGATACTTTATATGCAGAAGGACAAAGACGTTATGTAGAGAGCCTTTCCTCCTACGCTCGTCAGTTTTTAGGACGGATGAGTAAACCTGAGGTTGATTTCATCAAAGGAATTCCTCCTGCAATTGCAATTGAACAGAAGGTAAATACCCGTAACCCTCGCTCTACAGTAGGGACTTCAACAGAGATTTATGAATACATCAAATTACTATTTGCTCGTATCGGAAAGACCTACTCACCTATTTCAGGCGACTTAGTACGTAAGCACGAAGCAGATGATGTCGTGGAATCAGTGATGCGCTTCGACGAAGGGACAAAACTGATGGTATTAACCCCCGTAATTGCAACTACTGACAAAAATATTTGGGAGCAACTCAAAGGATTTTCCTATCAAGGCTTTAGTCGGGTGATTATCAATGAAGAAACCCTTCAACTCGAAGAAATTCTAAAATTCAACACCGCAAGTCTTGATCAACAAGAAGTGTATTTATTAATAGACCGTTTGGTGGTTTCGCAGGATCAAACAGCGATTAGTCGCCTCACTGATTCTATAGAAACTGCTTTCTATGAAGGAAATGGGGTCTGTACCATCAAAGTATTCAATAATGAAAAATCAGAACTACTCCATTTCTCAAAGAAATTCGAAGCGGATGGAATGCAATTCGAAACTCCTTCCGTACATAGCTTTAGTTTCAATAGTCCAATAGGAGCCTGTCCTGTTTGCGAAGGATTTGGGAGAGTAGTCGGAATTGACGAAGATTTAGTAGTACCAAACAAAACCCTCTCTATTTATGAAGATGCAGTGGTTTGTTGGAAAGGCGAGGTGATGAGCGAATGGAAAAAACAATTGATACAATCTGCAGATCAATTTAATTTTCCAATTCACAAGCCTTATCATGAACTAACAGATGCACAGAGAAAGTTACTTTGGTCTGGCAACAAACACTTTGGGGGACTGACAGATTTTTTCAAGTTCTTAGAATCCAACCAATATAAAATTCAATACCGGGTAATGTTGGCTCGTTATAGAGGTAAAACGGTTTGTTATGAATGCAATGGCAGCAGACTCAAAAAAGAGGCCTCCTATATTCGCATTGGAGACAAATCAATTTCCGACCTAGTATTATTACCAATAACAGGACTTCATACTTTTTTTGAGACCTTAAAATTAGACAAACAAGATGCTGAAATAGCCAAACGACTATTGGTAGAAATAAGCAATCGCATTAGCTTCCTTCTAGATGTCGGCTTGGGCTATCTGACCATCAATCGATTATCAAATACTTTGTCGGGCGGTGAAAGTCAACGCATTAACTTAGCCACTTCTTTGGGAAGTAGCCTAGTGGGTTCTTTGTATATATTGGACGAACCCAGCATAGGACTTCATTCACGAGATACTCACTTACTCATCAAAGTTTTAAAACAATTGCGTGATCTTGGAAATACTGTGGTAGTGGTTGAGCATGACGAAGAGATTATGCGTGCCGCAGACTACTTGATTGACATTGGTCCAAATGCAGGGAGACTAGGTGGAGAGGTGGTCTATCAGGGAAGCGCAAATATCAATACAAAAGGGAAATCAAAAACAACCAAAACTGACAATTCATACACCCTCAAATACTTGTTGGGCACCGAGAAAATAGAGCTGCCCGCTCAACGCAGAAAATGGAATAACTATATTGAAATATTGGGTGCCAGAGAGAACAATCTGAAGGGAATCAATGTCAAATTTCCCCTCAATATCATGACAGTGGTGACAGGCGTCAGCGGCTCTGGAAAATCATCCTTAGTACGTAGTGTTTTTTATGCTGCCTTGAAAAAATATTATGGTGGAATTGCTGATAAAACAGGGCAATTTGGAAGCTTAAAAGGCAGCATGAACTTGGCAAAAGATGTAGAGTTTGTAGATCAAAATCCAATTGGCCGCTCTTCTAGATCTAATCCTGTTACCTACATAAAAGCCTACGACGAAATACGTAAGCTTTTTGCCGACCAACAGCTATCCAAACAAATGAATTATACAGCTTCCCATTTCTCCTTCAATACCACTGGTGGTCGTTGCGAAGAGTGTCAAGGTGAAGGTACGGTAACGGTGGAGATGCAGTTCATGGCCGATTTGGTTTTGGAGTGCGAGCATTGTCAGGGTAAACGATTCAAATCAGATGTATTAGAAGTTCAGTACAAAGGAGTGAATATCTTTGATGTATTGGAGATGACTGTCAACCAAGCCATGGATTTCTTTGCCGACAGCACCGGCAATACGGAAAAGAAAATTGTGAAAAGAATGAAGCCGCTTCAAGATGTGGGAGTAGGTTATGTAAAATTGGGACAGTCGTCTAGTACGCTTTCGGGCGGTGAAAGCCAGCGGGTAAAACTAGCTTCTTTCTTGGCCAATGAGAAGCCTGAACCAACTATTTTCGTATTCGACGAACCGACTACCGGTCTGCATTTTCACGATATCAAAACCTTAATGAAAGCTTTTGATGCACTGATTGCCAAGGGGCATACGGTAATCATCATTGAACACAACATGGACGTAATCAAATGTGCGGATCATCTGATTGACATTGGTCCTGAAGGTGGAGAAAAGGGTGGAAATCTAGTGTTTGAAGGTACGCCTGAGGAGATTATAAAATGTAAAGCTTCTTATACTGGGAAGTATTTGAAGGAGAAGATGGGGTGAGGATTTGAATACTCAAGATTATTAGATTTCAATTATTAGAATCTAATAATTGAAATCTAATAATTACAAAATAGAAAAAGAGGGGTGCAACTTAACAATTGCATCCCTCTTTTTTTTATAAAAACAACAAAAATCCATCCATAAAATAGAACAGTCCAATAACCCCCACTCCCATTCCCAAGATCCAGATATACTTTTTCTTAATCAAAGCAGCAATCGAGGAAAGTAAAATCGAAATCTGTAAAAAGATTACCGCCATTCCAAATGCTTTAGAATGTACTTGCGCTTCATCTCGCAATACTTCAAAAGCCGCAGCTTCTTTCTTGATATCAGCCTTTTCAGATTCGTAACGCTCACTAGATTTCTGGTATTGATCTATTTTCTTTTGATAAGCTTCTAATACGGCCGTTTCACTCTTAGGAATTCTTTTGCTTTCCAGTTCCAACACATCTTTCTGTGTTTCATACAGATAAAGCTTCAAACTTTTACTTTGATAATATGCCCATTTATTGGAAGCCTGTTCTTGACTCAATACAGATCGTGTGGAATAGCCACCGCCTTTAAAAGTTGAAAGTGTCGCTGCTACAGCAAAAATAATCGTGGTAAAAGCCAAATAATTTAGCCAAGGTTCTTTTTTATCGTCTGCCATGAAATTCAATTTATTATTTATAATTCACAAATAAAAAACAATAAGTTAATAAAGGATTTTGTAATTTTTCAAAACATTTACTCTATCATTTTTTTTTGCAAAAGTAATGAATACTAAAGACAATTCTAGCTTAAAATAGTCTTAAAAACACACTAATCGGGTTAATACGAACTTTTCATTTACAATAATACTAAAATTCCAACTTCGTTTTTTAACTTCAAATACAATAAAAGTAAAAAAGGAAGGAATACTGTTTAGAAAACAAGATTAAACTATTACTTTTGTTAGTCAAATGCCCTACAAAAAAAAGAAAAATCAGAACTAAACTTTTGACTTTAAAAACTGTTAGAGCT
>CANFFA010000095.1 GCA_947445425.1 Paludibacteraceae bacterium | reverse complement strand
ATACGGGGTGACATAAAACTTGAACACAAAAATTTTTATCATTTGGATCCTAACATGCACAATGTTCCCGATTTAAGTTCGGAATCTGCCTTATTGCATTGGGGTCAATGTATAATTGATGGTGAAAGTGAGCGAGTTAAACTAGGAGGTTTACCTATCTACAACCCAACGATTGCCAAAGTAAAAGTCCATTTCGAAGTTTTTAAAGAGTACAAAGCCAACCAAAAGCGTTATCAACTGACAACCAATAGAAATTGGGAAGAGTTAGTGGCCCTACGTGAAAGAGGAAATGAGATTATTCTGGACATCTGGAACCAAGTAGAAGCCTGTTTTAAAGACGATAAGCCCTATGCTCGCCTAATGAAATGTACTCAGTTTGGATTGGTCTATTATTATCGAAAAGGTGAGAAACACTTGACAATAGAAGATGATCTGGCTGCAATTTGAGCCAAATTATTTAGCTTACATTTTCATTTGGACTAATGATTAGATCCATTCTTTTATCGTTTTTATTTGCAGGTATATCATCAAATAATTGAAAATCAAAGCAAATTCCAATTCTGACACAAATAGAATTAGTCAAAAATCTATCATAATACCCTCTTCCTCTCCCAAGTCTATTTCTATTCCTGTCAAAAGCCACTCCTGGAATAATTGCCAAATCCAAAACCCCTTCAAAATTAAGCTCTGTGTCTGGTTCCCAGATACCAAGCGAACCTTGCATCAGATTCTTGGTGTACCTTTTTAGCACAATATCATTACCCACCACCGACGGAAGAAGTATTATCTTTTCATCTTTCCATTTCTCAACAAAATCATGTGTTGGCATTTCATTTTTTGTTGACCAATACAACAATATGGTATTGGCCTTTTTGAATGGTTCTAAAGATTCAATTTTCGTAAAGATAATATCGGCATCCTTCTTTTTATCCTCCATACTTTTTTTTATACTTAACAACTGCATTTCTCTACGAATAGTATTTTTTCGTTCGACCATTTGCTTTGACATAAATGAGAAAATTGTGAATATCCTTGAAATGATAGTATTCATAGCTTCTATATATTTTTTTGCAAATTTAGATAATTTTCTCACGCTTTTCACCCTCTACTCTAATATCATTTCCCATAAATCCCCACTTTTTAGTAGATCAAAATACATGCTATGGAATTGACATCTCCTCTTATTTCCTCATATGAAAATTCGGCCTTATAAGTAGATTTGCATTTAAATCGAAGGCCTGGTTTTAATAAATAAATGCTTCCGATAAATTCAAAAAGCCTTTCACAGCTTGAAATAATCAGATGCAATGACCAAATCACCAACCTTATTATTACTCCTTCTTTTGAGCCAATTCTGCCTTGCTCAAATCACTGGCGCTATCCCCTCCTCTAGTTCAATTGCAAACACATCCACTTCTGACAGTCACCATTGGACTGCGTTTCATAACCCAGCAATTTTGGGTAAAATTGAAAAATCTGAACTTGCTGTTCTATATGAAAATCGCTTTCAACTGTCCGAACTCTCTACCAAAACTATTCAAGCTGCCTATTCAAATAATTTAATCAACACGGGCATCTCATTATCACAGTTTGGATATTCACACTATCAGGAGTTTATGTTGGGTATTGGTTGGGGTCGAAACTTTTCGAATAAATTTTCCATGGGTGTACAATTCAACTATTTTACAAATTATTTCGAAGCATCAAATACCTACCGTGCTGCACTAATCGCTCAATTTGGACTATTGATGCAACTTTCGCCCAACTTTAATTTGGGCTTTTCCAGCTTTAATCCTTTTCAATCCAATATAAAAGCGGAGTTTGTCGTTCAAAAAATCCCCTCTATTTTCAGTTATGGCGCTGAATACTTCTTTTGCCCGGAGTTAGTGTGGCGTTCACAATTAGACAAGGAAGTGAGTAGCAATTATCGTATTGCATCTGGATTTGAGTACACTATGTTACAGTTAGTGGTCGTAAAACTAGGTGCCTACCAATCCGATTTTTTGGTTCCCTGTTTGGGATTGGGATTGAGTACCAGTGCTTTTGTACTAAGTTTTAATACTGAAATGCATCCATTATTAGGCCTTAGATCAAATATAGGTATGAGATATCAAATTCATAATTAATGTATTACGCAATTCTATTTTTCATCCTAACACATATGGACTTAAAAATAATGCTCTTGCTGATTATTTTCTCAATTCAGGTAGTTGCAGAGAACCGAATTGCTGTGACAAAAGAAGCGATAGCTGATATGCTTGAACAATTTAGCGCTGAGAGCGAAGTGGCATTTGACTATAATAGCATATATGAAGAACTCATATCCATAAGTCAAAATCCAATAAATCTTAATCATACAAAACGAGAAGAACTTGAACGACTTGCATTTTTATCTGATGTTCAAGTTGAAAGCATTTTAGCATACTTGTATCAATTTGGGAACATTAAAACTGTTTATGAATTACAACTCATCGAAGGACTGGACATGACTGACATTCGTCGTATATTACCCTTTATTTTTGTGGGGGAGGGGGGGAATGAAAATACTAAAATTTATTGGACGGATGTTTTAAAATATGGCAAACAGGAATTACTCATTCGCATTGACAAAGGGTTTGAAGAGAAATCTGGTTATCTTTCTGAAGAAGAACCTAGTAATCAAGCAAGTACTGGTAATTATCTAGGAAATCAATTCTATACATGCACAAAATACAGATTCCACTATAAGGATAGAATCCAATGCTCATTTTCGGCAGAGAAAGATGCCGGTGAGCAGTTTTGGGGTGATGTTCACAAAGGATATGACTTTTATTCTGCCACCTTACAATTGAATAATATAGGGAGAATTAAAACCATTGTGATCGGGGATTTTAGAGCCAACTTCGGCCAAGGTTTAGTGTTACATCCCGATCTAGTAATGGGTAAATCATCCTTTGCATTGAAAGTTGCTAATAGAAATTCAGGATTGAAAAAATACAGTTCTACCGATGAAAATAATTTTTTCAGAGGGGGTGGTTTTAGTTATCAATTTGGCAAAATTGAACTATCTGCCTTTTATTCAAACAAATGGATAGATGGTGACACTGTCAATGGAAGCTTTCCTACTTGGAAAAAGTATGGACTACATCGAACAGAATCGGAATACCGATCTAAGCAAACAATTAATCAACAGTTATTGGGCTTAAATTCAACCATAAACTTTTCTGAATTAAAGCTTGGATTTACCTTAGTGCATACCGCATTGGATCAGCAGTTACAATCAGAAAAGTCCACCTATAATCATTTTTACTTCTCTGGAAATCAACAGACCACTGCAGGACTAAATTATCGAATCCGTTTACTAAATCTGAATATGTTTGGTGAAATAGGTCGCACGGATAAAGGTGCAATGGCAAGCGTTAATGGTGTCTCTTTCAGTCCTACATCTGAAGTGAGTTTGGTTGCCTTGCAAAGGAAGTATTCTCCTGAATATGACAGTTTTTACGCCAATGCTTTTTCCGAAACTTCAAGGGTCAGTAACGAAAATGGACTCTATTTAGCTGCTGAAATCCGTCCTTTTAAGCAGTGGAAAATAGTTACTGCTGCTGACAGCTACACTGCTCCATGGCCTAGGTTTGGAATGGATGCCCCTTCAATTGGACATAGTTATTTCATACAGGCAGATTATACTGCCCAACGAAATCTGACAATGTTCTGGCGTTATAAATATGATGAAAAACAGACGAATGATGGATTGACAGATGCTAAAATAGCAACTTTAGTACCCACCTACAAATCTTCCTTACAGTACAAATTGTGCTATACGGTTGGGAATTTTAGAATTAAAAGTATTTGTAATGTGAATTTTGCACAAAGAAACAGCGAACCCATTACGCAAGGAATTATTTTCGCTCAAAACCTAAGTTATTCGCCTATCAGCTCCACCTATTCAGTTGATATCAGATTACAATTGTTCGATGCAATTCATTATGAAAATCGATTTTATTCTTACGAACAGGATGTTTTATATGCCTTTTCGATGCCAATGGTTTATGGCATAGGAAGTCGATACTATTTGAACTTGCGTTATAATTGTAATCAATCAATTTCAGTATGGTTTAAAATAGCCCAAACGGTTTACGCTGATGGTCGTGAAAATCATAGTACTGGAAATGAGATGATTGTAGGAAATCGCAAAACTGATTTTCGAATGCTTCTCAAATACTTATTCTAGGTACAAAGGCCTATCAAAATATAAGCTTTTGGTAGTCAGATGTTAAGTAATTGAAATAAATTCCAATTAGACACGTTGTGCTTCTATATTGGCACTATAATTGTAAATTTGATGATCAATTATCTAGTGATTATAGATTAAAAAAACAGCTAATTCAACATGTCGTTTCATGCATTATTTTTCTCTACTTTGCCCTAAGGGTGGTAAGAACTAAAGAATTGTAGCAAGTACCTTTCTTTTATTAAAATCCTGTTGCAATGAAATCAATTAACAAAAAATGCAGATAAAATCAATGTTTTTTTGTAGTTTTGCAAATCATAAATAAACGTGAAAAGGAACATGGAGAAAAAGCAAATAAAGAGAGCATTGGTATCTGTATATCATAAAGATAACCTAGATATCATCATCAAAAAACTTCATTCTGAAGGGGTAGAATTTATTTCAACCGGAGGAACCCAAACTTTTATCGAATCGCTTGATATCCCATGCCAAGCTGTTGAAGATCTTACTGGCTACCCTTCAATTTTAGGTGGCCGTGTTAAAACACTACACCCTAAGATTTTTGGAGGTATACTTAACCGTAGAGATTTGGCTTTAGATCAACAGCAAATTTCCGAATATGAAATCCCTGAAATAGACTTAGTTATAGTTGATTTATACCCATTTGAAGCTACTGTTGCTGCAGGTGCAGATGAAGCTACTACCATAGAGAAAATTGATATTGGTGGTATCTCATTAATACGTGCCGCTGCAAAAAATTATAATGATGTTATCATTGTGGCATCACAAGATCAATATGAACCACTTTTAGATTTAATCATGGCCAATGGAGCCAAGACCTCTCTAGAAGACCGTCGTTGGTTTGCCAAAGAAGCTTTTGCAGTATCTTCTCATTACGATTCAGCTATTTTTAATTATTTTGATGGACAAGAGGCCAGTGGCTTCCGTCAAAGTGAAAATAATGCCAAAGTATTACGTTATGGAGAAAACCCTCATCAAAAAGGTATTTTCTTTGGTAAGTTTGAAGAGATTTTCGAACAATTACAAGGAAAAGAAATTTCATACAACAATCTACTAGATATTGATGCGGCGGTAAACCTAATCAATGAATTCGAAGATATAACTTTTGCAATTCTTAAACACAATAATGCTTGTGGTATTGCTTCTCGTCCAGTACTCCTAGATGCATGGACAGCTGCTTTGGCAGGAGATCCTATATCTGCTTTCGGTGGTGTTTTGATTACCAATGCTATTATTGACAAAGCTACTGCTGAAGAGATGAATAAGCTTTTCTTCGAAGTAGTTATTGCACCTGATTATGATTTGGAAGCATTGGAAATCTTAACCCAAAAGAAAAATAGAATTATCCTGATCATCAAAGATGTTAAATTAAAGGAAAAACAATTCCGCTCCCTCTTAAATGGCGTTTTGATGCAAGATAAAGATGTGCATACTGTGAAAGCGACTGAATTAACAACGGTAACCGATAAATCACCTACTGATCTTGAAGTTGAAGATTTGATTTTTGCTAATAAAATTGTAAAGCACACCAAATCGAATGCTATTGTTTTTGCAAAGAACAAACAACTCTTTGCAAGTGGAGTTGGTCAAACCTCACGGGTAGATGCATTGAAACAGGCTATTGATAAAGCAGCATCTTTTAACTTTGATTTGAAAGGTTCAGTAATGGCATCTGATGCATTTTTCCCTTTTCCTGATTGTGTTCAAATAGCTTCAGAAGCAGGTATCACTGCAGTAATTCAACCTGGTGGTTCTATCAATGATAAGCTCTCTGTAGAATCATGCAATTCAAATGGAATGGCGATGGTAACTACCGGCTTTCGCCATTTTAAACATTAATATCCAACAATAAATTAACAAGAAATAAATTCAGAAAATGGGACTATTTTCATTTACACAAGAGATAGCTATCGACTTAGGTACAGCCAATACCATCATTATTCACAATGATAAAATCGTTGTTGATGAACCATCCGTAGTAGCTTTGGACAAACGTACCGACAAATTGATTGCAATTGGTGAAAAAGCACGTCAAATGGTTGGGAAAGAGAACGAAGGAATTCGTACGGTTCGTCCTTTGCGTGATGGTGTTATCGCTGATTTCTATGCTGCAGAATTAATGATTCGTGGTATGATCAAGATGATTCCTACCAAAAATCGTCTTTTCTCTCCATCCCTTAAAATGGTGGTATGTATCCCTTCTGGGAGTACTGAAGTTGAAATTCGTGCGGTACGTGATTCATCCGAACATGCTGGTGGTCGTGAAGTGTATATGATTTATGAGCCAATGGCTGCTGCAATTGGGATTGGTATAGATGTTGAAGCACCCAATGGCTGTATGATTGTTGATATCGGCGGTGGTACTACTGAGATTGCTGTAATTTCATTGGGCGGTATCGTTTCTAACAAATCAATTCGTATTGCAGGTGATGATTTGACATTGGATATTGTTGAGTATATGGGACGTATGCACAATGTTAAAGTTGGGGAACGTACTGCTGAATTGATTAAAATTAATGTTGGAGCTGCATTGACCGATTTGGAAGATGCTCCTGAAGATTATATTGTTCATGGTCCTAATCGTATGACTGCTTTGCCAATGCAAGTGCCAGTTTCATACCAAGAGATTGCACACTGTCTAGAAAAATCTATCTCTAAAGTAGAGTCTGCTATTCTTAGTGCTTTGGAACAAACTCCTCCTGAATTATATGCAGACATTGTAAAAGGTGGTATCTATTTAGCTGGTGGTGGTGCTTTGCTTCGTGGATTGGACAAACGTCTAACTGACAAGTTGAATATACAATTCCACATTGCAGAAGATCCATTGCGTGCAGTGGCAAGAGGTACGGGTATTGCATTGAAAAATGTAGACAAGTTCTCCTTCTTGATCCGATAATTGCGCTAGAGACGCAATGCATTGCGTCTCTAGTGACGTATTATTGCGTCCAATGAAGTATCATTGCGTCTTTAGTGACCCATCATTTTATCTTAGAGACGCAAATCATTGCGTCTCTACTGATACATACCCAAACTTTCATTGTTTTTTCTGATTTGGTACAAAATGAAAAATCTCATCAATTTTTTTATACATTACAGTGTTGTATTTTTATTTCTTTTTTTAGAAATAATATCTTTCACCATGATTATAAAAAATCAGGAGTACCAAAAAAGTGTATTTTTATCCTCCAGTAATTCAGTAGTTTCAGTTATGTATGAATGGAATAATTCGATTATTGAATTTTTCAAATTGCGTACAGCCAATGATAACTTGTCTGAGGAAAACACTTCGTTAAAAAACCAAATTATCAATTTGCAAAACAAATTGGTAATTCTACAACCTCAAAAGAAAGATTCCATTCTTTTTCGCATCCCACCAGAAATGGAATATCAGTTTATATCTGCAAAAGTTATAAATTGCTCTACCAACAAACTTCAAAATTACATTACCTTGAACAAGGGTGCCTTAGATGGCATTAAAACCGATATGGGTGTGATGAGT
>CANFFA010000094.1 GCA_947445425.1 Paludibacteraceae bacterium | reverse complement strand
GCCAAGAACGCTAAGTTTAGAAGACGCAAAGTTCAGATATACAGTATGTGAATTTCTTTGCGTCTTAGCACTTTTGCATCTTTGCGTTCAAAAAATATTTTTCGGAGTGAACGAAAAATACGATATTATATCTTTCCTATTACTTATATGCATCATTCTTTAAATTGGAATACTAAAACCTTATGTGATGCAACAATTGGCACTTTGGCATATTATTTAATTAGCACATTATTTATACATGAAAGATATCCAAATGGTTGACTTGCGCAGCCAATACGAAAAGATTAAAACAGAAGTGAATGCAGGTATTCAGGAAGTGATTGATACCACGAGTTTTATTAAAGGGGGGAAAGTTACTAGCTTTCAAAGTGATCTAGAAAAATACCTTGACGTAAAACATGTTATCCCAGTTGGAAATGGTACGGATGCACTTCAAATTGCGCTGATGGCATTGGGATTAAAACCTGGTGACGAAGTTATTACGCCTACTTTTACCTTTATTGCGACTGCCGAAGTAGTTGCTCTATTAGGTTTGATACCAGTGGTGGTGGATGTTGATTTCGATACTTTTAATATCTCATTGGATTCACTCAAAAAAGCAATAACGCCAAAAACAAAAGCAATCGTCCCTGTCCATCTTTTTGGACAAAATGCCGATATGGAAGGAATTTTGGCATTGGCCAAGGAACACAATCTTTTTGTGGTGGAAGATGCTTGTCAATCCATTGGCTCGGTCTATACATTTTCGGATGGCCGAAAAGTTCAATCGGGTTGCATGGGCGATATTGGTTGTACCTCCTTTTTTCCATCGAAAAACTTAGGTTGCTTTGGAGATGGTGGTGCCATTTTCACCAATAATGATGAATTGGCAGCCAAGATGCGTGCCATTTCAAATCATGGTATGGTTGTTCGCTACTATCATGATGTTGTGGGAGTTAATTCTCGTTTGGACAGTATACAAGCTGCTGTTTTAGAAGTAAAACTTAAACACTTAGATGCTTATAGTGCCAATAGACAAATGGCTGCAGCATATTACAATGCAGCATTTGCTAAGTCTTCTAGAATTACAACACCTGCTCAATCTCACAATTCCAGCCATGTGTTTCATCAGTATACTTTGAAATTAACAGGGGTAGATCGTCCTGCTTTGATCAAATATCTTGCCGATAAAGGTGTTCCCGCAATGGTTTACTATCCAGTTCCTTTACATTTACAAAAGGCCTACCAGGATGCTCGTTACAAAGCCGGAGATTTCCCAATTGCTGAAAAATTAAGTGAATGCGTAATCTCATTGCCTATGCATACTGAATTGTCGGAGGAACAGTTGGCGTATATTACTGCTAGCGTATTGGAGTTTGTGAAGGATTAATTGAGTCGCTTCTTGGCGTGATTTTTGAAATCAAGATGGCAAATATTATTTCAATACAAAATCATGACCAAAGAAACAGCAATCAAGTTATTTAATGACCGAAAAATTCGGACACATTGGGATCAAGAACAAGAAAAGTGGTATTTCTCAATT
Organism: Paludibacteraceae bacterium; assembly: GCA_947445425.1. Taxonomy (GTDB): domain Bacteria; phylum Bacteroidota; class Bacteroidia; order Bacteroidales; family Paludibacteraceae; genus Paludibacter. The sequence continues at coordinate 6,216 of CANFFA010000094.1, read as the reverse complement.
GTTGATATTGTGGGTGTGCTTAGCGATAGCGTTGATGTACAGTCGTATTGGCGAAAGTTAAAACAACGTTTGATTGAAGAGGGTAATGAAACCGTGACGAATTGTCACGCTTTGAAAATGAAAGCTGCAGATGGCAAAATGCGTCTAACAGATGTGGCTGATACGGAGCAGATTTTTCGACTGGTTCAATCTATACCTTCCCCAAAAGCTGAACCATTTAAGATTTGGTTGGCAAAAGTGGCAAGTGAACGTATTGATGAAATTGAAGATCCTGAGATTGGAATTGATCGTTTGATGGAGACTTATTTACGAAAGGGTTATTCCAAAGAATGGGTCAATCAGCGACTTAAAAGTATTGAAATTAGAAAAGACCTCACAGATGAATGGGAGAGTAGAGGTGTAGAAAAAGGGAAAGAATATGCCATACTTACTGATGATATATCAAAAGCTTGGAGTGGGTTTTCGACCAAAGAATACAAAGTGCATAAAGATCTTAAAAAGGAGAATCTGAGAGATCATATGACGAATCTGGAATTAGTTTTGAATATGCTTGCTGAAGCCACAACAACAGAGATTTCAAAGGAGAAAAATCCTAAGGATTTCGAAGATAGTCGTGAAATTGCGTTACAAGGTGGTACGATTGCAGGAAATACACGGAAGGAAATTGAAGAGAAGACGGGTAAGAAAATTGTTTCAAAACAAAATGCCAAACAAATTAATTCCTTGAATAGTAAAGGGATAGATCAGATAATTCAATAACGTAACACTTTTACTTTCAATTATTATGAGTTATTTTGCACACGAAACCGCTATAATAGACGCCGATTGTACAATTGGCGAAGGCACTAAAATATGGCATTTCTCCCACATTATGTCGCATTGCGTGATTGGTGAAGCCTGTAATATCGGTCAAAATGTAGTTATTTCTCCTGAAGTGATATTGGGCAGAAATGTGAAAATCCAAAATAACGTTTCTGTTTATACTGGGGTAGTTTGTGAAGATGATGTTTTTTTGGGACCTTCTATGGTTTTTACCAATGTGATCAATCCCCGTAGTCATGTCAATCGTAAAAATGAATATGCCCAAACGATAGTCCGTAAAGGTGCTAGCATTGGTGCCAATGCTACTGTGGTGTGTGGAAATGAAATTGGTGAATATGCTTTGATTGGTGCCGGCGCTGTAATTACCAAAGCAGTGAAAGCTTTTGCATTAGTGGTAGGCAATCCCGCCAAACAAATTGGATGGGTAAGTGTAAATGGGCACAAGCTTGATTTTGATATTTCGGGGAAAGCTAGTTGCCCTGAAACGGGAGAACTGTATTTCTTGAATAATGGAGAGGTAAATAAAGTATTAGTATAATTTTTGCATTTATAATTTTCAAATGGATCAGCTCTCAGTAAAAGATGAATTTAAAAAACAACCCATTTCCATTTTATTCGTTTGCCTAGGTAATATCTGCCGTTCTCCATCGGCCGATGGAATTATGCACCATTTGGTAGAAAAAGAAGGATCACAAGATTTAATTAAGATAGACTCTGCCGGTACCTATGGTGGTCATACAGGAGCACTTCCGGATGCAAGAATGCGACAACATGCTGCGAAACGTGGCTATGAGCTGACACATCGTTCGCGAAAGGTTCGAACCCAAGATTTTGAAGATTTTGATTTGATAATTGCCATGGATGATAATAACTTTGAAGACTTGCAGTTGTATGCGCCAAGTTCAGAAGCAAGGAAAAAGATTCATCGGATGACTGATTATTTACAAAAGATTCCAATTGATCATGTGCCAGACCCTTATTATCAAGGTGCTGATGGATTTGAAAAGGTTCTTGATATATTGGAAGATGCTTGTGCCGGCCTCCTTCTATCAATACGTAAAGGCATTACAATTTAATTAAATTCACTTTTATTTTATACATTATGTTTCAAATTGTTTTAACACTCCATTCTGTAGTTCGTTGGTTTATATTAGTCGGACTGATCTATACCATTTTCATTTCTTATCGTGGCTGGTTTCAAAAAAGAACTTTTACTTCACTTGACAATACTGCCAGAAACTTGACTACTATTCTGACCCATATACAACTTTTACTGGGTATTTGGGTTTATTTTATAAGCCCAATCACAGACTATTTTATGCATAATTTTAAAGATGCGGTCCATGAACGTGCTATTCGCTTTCTTGCAATGGAGCATAGTTTGATGATGTTAATCGGTATTACTCTTATTACAATCGGTTCTATGAAAGCGAAACGGAAGAAAGAAGATCTTGATAAATTCAAGACTTTGGCCATCTGGTTTAGTATTGCATTGGTCGTAATTCTGTTTGCTATTCCATGGCGTTTTTAGTTTATATTATACCGCACGCCTAGAAATACCCTCGCTCCTTGGTTAGGTCCGTATACATAATTGGGGTCGAATGTTAGTGCATAAGGATTATTTGCTGTCGCAATGACCTTTCCGTTGCTGTCGAATTGTACATTCTTGTCAAAAGGGTCTGTACTTCTTGCAATAATAAAGGGGTTGTTTTTGTTTGGTGTCCAATTGAGTATATTTTTTACTCCGCCATAAAATTGAAAATTCTTGATGCCTTCATAGGTAAATTGAATATTTTGAATGCTCCACCAAGGGGAATAGGGACTACGTGGGTCGCTATTGCTCAAAAGTGGCAACCGCATTGGACTATACACATTGCCCGTGTAGTCAACTCCGACTTTAATTCTTTTTATTTTGTATGAAACGATCCAAATCCCAGTGAATTTTTCAGTGAGCATTTGTTGAGTCTTGATCCCATTGTTATTTAAGGTGTTCTCCATCAAGGTTCCACCAGTAATGACTTTTAAGCCATTGTTAAATACTATATCGGCATTCATACTTAGTCCTTTGCTTTCAGCAAAACCCTTTAAATTATCATAAATAATTTTGTTTGGATCTTGTTCGTAATCAGCTACAATTCGATTATTGAAATAAGTATAAAATGCAGAAGACTCTAGGTGTATAGAATTTCCGCTTTCTGAATATAACTTCTTTATATAGTTTAAGTTAACATTATAGGACTTTTCTGGATTTAAAAGACTTTTGATTACGACAGTTCTTGCACCTGTTAATGCAGCATGGTCTTCCGTAAATAAATTCACGACCCTGTATCCTGTTCCAGCATTTAGACGAACAATGTTTTTCGAGTCTACAGCCCATTTATAGGCCAAACGTGGTGTTATAATATTTCCATGATACGAATTGTAATCGTATCTCAATCCAAGGAGTAATTTGTGTTTCGTGTTGATCATAATTTCATCTTGTACAAAGATACCTGGTAGCCAATCTTTTTGAGCTTTATTTTGTCGATTTGTGCTGTCTGCCGTAGCTGTTGCAGGGCTGTTGTCGTCGTAGTAGGTATAACGAAGTGCTGTGCCGACTAAAAGATCATTTCTGCCCAGGCTTTTGTCCCATGTTAATTGAGAAAAGGCAATGTTTTGTTTTGCATCATAAATGGTCGTCCCATATCTACTGTCCTGATTGTGATTGTTATATGAAAAGGATAACATGAGTTTTTCTACCGTAGGTAATTGGTAGTTTGACAATACTTCCCATCGCTTGGTGTATATGCTTTCTCCGTATATACTATCGCCTCCTCTGAATTTTTCCTCCCACCGGATATCTCCTCCCCATCTATTTTCATACATTGTACGTACTGCAATGGTAAATATTCGATTGTTCTCTCTAGTGAAATTCCATTTCTGAAAAAATGAAATTCTATTTTGCAAGGTCATATCGGTAAACTGATCATGGTTATTGTCTACTTTGTTTTGAAAATTAAAATAATTGAGTCCAGTTAATACTGTTGTTTTCTTGCTAGTATTTAACTTAAATGCTAAATCTGCATTGTATTCACCCCATGAGGTTCCCATTAAGTCTGTTGAGAGAATGGGTGCGTTATCAGTTTTTTTTGTAATGATGTTTATCAATCCCCCTACTGCCTCGCTACCATACAAGGAAGATGCTGGCCCTTTCACCACTTCTATTCGTTCTACCAAGGCGTTAGGAATGCCAGAAAGGCCATAAACCGTACTTAAGCTACTTACTATGGGCATGCCATCAATCAGTACCATGGTGTATGGTCCTTCTAAACCATTGATGTGTATATCGCCAGTGTTGCAGACATTGCAATTGAGTTGGGGTCTAACACCATTTACATTTTGCAATGCCTCGAAAATGCTAGGTGTTGGATTTTTTTTGAAATAAAGTGGGGTAAATACCTCTACGGGTACAGGGCTTTCGATTCTCCTTACCTCTTTCATTGTTCCTGTTATAACGACCTCATTGACAGTGTTTGAGTTTTCTGTCAGATCCACATTCATGATCAAATTCTCACCTTCTTTGAGTATGGTTTTTTTTACCATTTTGTCAAATCCAACACATGAAATTCTAAGCTGATATACACCTGCTTTAATTTTATTAAGCTTGAAATTTCCTAAAGAGTCTGTACTTGTGAAATTACTACTACCCATCAAGCCGATGTTGGCTCGCTCAACAGGTTTATTTCCAGCAATTATTCTCCCTGAAATCGTAGCAGTTTGTGAAAATGTAAATTGAATAATCAGGAAAAAAATAATAGTGAGTATTGATTTGTTTTGTTTTGAATTCATCTTTTGTGTTGTTGTTAGATATGTATCTCTTAACTTTCTTAGACTAGTCTAACAGTTTAAATTGCTATTTGTTTTGTATCTTTGCAAATATGATGTAAATTTATTGATTATGGTGTTGACATTTACTGAGGAAAACTATTTAAAGTCTTTGTTTAAAATTTCAATTGAAAATGAGAATCAAGAAGTAGGTACCACTACGCTTGCTGCAGTTTTAGGTGTGAAAGCTGCTACAGCAAACGATATGCTTAAGAAGTTAAAGGAGAAAGATTTGGTGCTTTATGAAAAGTATGGTAAAATTACTCTCTCCATAGTGGGTAGAACAAAAGCGATTGAAGTGCTTCGTAAACACCGTTTATGGGAGACCTTCTTGTATGAGAAATTAGAATTCTCTTGGGATGAAATTCACGCTGTTGCTGAGCAGTTGGAGCATATACAATCCGAAAAATTAGTAGAACAATTGGATAAATTTTTAGGATATCCAGCGTTTGATCCACACGGAGACCCAATTCCTAATCAAAATGGGGAGATGAAAGTACAATTTAAAGAAACTTTGTCACAAATTCCAATGGGGACCAATTGCAAAATGGTGGGAGTGAAGGATAATTCTAGTGCTTTTTTACAATATGTTGGTAAGCTTGGATTAGGGATTAATGTTGATATTCTTGTTGTCTCCATACAGGACTATGATGCGATGATGCTTATTGAAGTGGGTGATCAGACATTAACAATAAGTTCTAAATGCTCCGAAAATATTTATGTAGTACAGTAGAAAGCTTAAATTACGAATGATTTCTGTTGTTGGTCATACATTATTTATGTTGCTGATTTTTATTTTGATAAAAGCATTAAAGTTTAAGTTGTCGATTCCTATTCTAATTCTAAATACATTATACTTTTTGAAGCTTCGCCATTTAATTTGTATCTTTGTCTTTTCATTCTTTATTTTGCTAATCTTTTGATTATCTGTTGTCTGAATCAGTTATTGTGTCACGCATTTTAAGCGATGCATATTGAATTATTAATTTCCTCTTTGTTGTGAAAAACCGCTATTTATATATACTCCTACTTGTAGTCAATGTCACAATTCTTGCGCAAGTACCGCCCAATTATCGTTATGTGAAAACTTGGCGTGTCTCTGACCGTTTTGCCGTGGTAGACTCAATTCCCGTGGATTCGGCTCACCTGAACTTCCAAACTGAAAATCCAATCGATCGCTTCAGTATTGCCAATTCTTATAATGGTAATTTAGGATCTCCCATACAGTCTAAATTGTACTTTTCTCGTCCCACCGAAGGTGATTTTATATTCTCAAATGCCTATTTCCCCTACATCACTAATCTTAAAAGTACCACCTTCTATAATACCAAAACTCCTTATAGTACATTGAATTACCTAAGTGGGGGAACCACTTATCGTGAGGCGCAACAGATAAAGTTTTTGTTTACGGTAAATGCAAATAGCAAATTGAATTTTGGAACCAACTTGGATTTTATTTATGCCAACGGAGAATATGCAAATCAAGGGGTGAAGCGTTTTTCAGGTTCTCTGTTTGGTAGCTACAACGGT
>CANFFA010000093.1 GCA_947445425.1 Paludibacteraceae bacterium | reverse complement strand
GGGTTACCAATAGCACAACATCTTTGGGCTTGATCATACCTGCCAAGAGTTGTGGTTTTACAAATGCAGTGGTAGGTACAATTTGTTTCAATCGATCAATGATCTGATCACGCATAGAAAGATCAATCGTATTCGTTTCCAGTACAGGTGCTTCAGTGTTGCTTCTTATCTTTTGAAGTGTTTCGGTCTGCAATATTTCAAGATCACTTTTTTGATGAAGAATTAAATACGGTACATCAAAGCTGTTCAATTGCTGTATTAATTCTAATTCTTCTACGTCGAACTGATTGTGTGCCAATACAAGAATTGCAGCATCCAAAGTCGGTAAAACTTGACGCGTACGTTCTACACGCTTGTCACCTAAATCTCCAGAATCATCAATACCAGCTGTATCTACCATAATCACCGGTCCAATTCCAAAAATCTCAATAGACTTTTTAACAGGGTCGGTAGTGGTTCCAGCATGTTCAGAAACAATGGCAACATCTTGTCCGGCCAATAGATTAATCAATGAACTCTTGCCATAATTTCTACGGCCAAAGATTCCGATATGGGGCTTTAAATCTTTTCCTTTCATCTGAAAATAATATGCTAATTAATTAATATTCCAATGTGCCAATGTGCCAATGAATTTGATACTTAATACTGTGTCAAAATTTCTAGATTTAAAGCGGTGAGGATTAGAAATACAAATCTCGTTCCCCTTTAGCTATCCTTTCAATTCGATCCTTTACCATACTTTGCATTTTGGGATCCAAAGTATCGATGTTTTTCTGTATTACTTTCCATCCCTTATCAGCTATAGCAGGTTTAGAATAATCATTCAAATACTCAGCCAAGGTAAGAATGGCATTGGGAGTACAGAATTTCTTAATGAATCCAGGCACAGAAAACTCCATAAAATGCTGACCCGTACGTCCCATTCTGTAGCAGGAAGTACAAAAAGAAGGAAGCATCTCTTGCTCCAACAATTCATCCACGATTTCGCCCAATGAGCGATTATCATTAATTCTAAATTGTTCTTTGTTCAAGTCCTGCTCTTCTCCGGCTTCTTCGGAATAGCTACCCACTTCCAATTTTGTACCACCATCAATTTGAGAAACACCAAATTGCAGTAATTCATTTCTTAATTCAACCGGCTCACGAGCAGTAAGAATCATTCCCGTATAAGGTACAGCCAAACGAAGTATGGCAATTAGTCGAGCAAAATCAGCATCACTTACGAAGTACTTGTCTCCGACTAGACTAGATGCAGCTTCCTTGATACGAGGGAAAGAGATGGTGTGAGGCCCAACATTGTAACAGGCTTCTAAATGGTTGGTGTGACGAACCAAAGACATGACTTCGAATTTCCAATCGTACAAACCAAACAAGGCGCCAATACCCACATCATCAATACCCGCTTCCATAGCCCTATCCAATGAGGTAAGTCTATATTCGTAATCTGCTTTCTTTCCGCCCAAATGATACAGTTTGTAAGCAGATGCATTGTAAGTCTCTTGGAAAACTTGATAAGTACCAATATCGGCATCCTTTATGATACGAAATCCTTCAATATCCTGTGGAGCTGCATTGATATTAATACGTCTTATCTCCCCATTTCCTTTCTTTACGCCATAAGCAGTTTTTACGGTATGGGCAATGAATTCAGGACTATACTCTTTGTGTTCACCGTAAACAAGAATCAATCGTTTTTGACCATTGTCTTGCAAGGCTTCAATTTCCTGAATTATTTCTGTATCGGACAATGTTTTGCGAACCGCTTTGGTATTGGTGGATCGAAAACCACAATAGGAACAGTTGTTAGCACATTTACTCCCGATGTACAAGGGTGCAAAAAGCACAATTCGATTGCCGTAAATCCTTTGCTTTAAAGTACGGGCCCCTTGCTTGATCTCTTCAATCATCTCAGGCGTGTCCGCATTCAACAAAACAGCAGTTTCTTCTAGGGTCAAACGGTTTTTGTTCAATGATTTTTCAATCACTTCACGTACTCTTTCCAAACTTGGTTTTTCAATTTGAAGGAACTGCTCTATTTCCGCTGCATCAATGAAAGGTTTCATCGGCTCATCGGCAATTTTGTATTTTTCTGGAGTGAATTGCATCTGTTGTTTTTAGTTCTATTGTTTTCTATCCGCAGTAACAAACAAAGCACAAATTTGTTTTGTAATACCACATTTAAATCAAGAAGCCCCGCATTGCGAGGCTTCTAATTTAATCATTTATTTGTTTTCGTATTCTTTTAAGATGTTTTTCACATCTGCGCTGGTAACTGCACCATAAGTTTTATCCCCAACAATTACAACAGGCGCTAAACCGCAAGCACCCACACATCTTAGACTGTTGATTGAGAATTTACCATCTAGAGTTGTTTCTCCTACTTCAATTTTCAATTGACGTTTGAATTCTTCCAATACTTTCTCAGCTCCCCGTACATAACAAGCGGTACCCATACATACATCAATTGGATGTTCTCCTCTTGGAGTCATGGTGAAGTAAGAATAAAAAGTTACTACACCAAAAACTTTTGCCAAAGACATGTTCAACTCTTGAGCAATTACCACCTGAACTTCAGAAGGTAAGTATCCAAAGAGACTTTGGGTTTTGTGTAAAACATTGATTAACTCACCACTCTCATTATTAAATTGCTTACAGATATCTTTGATCTGTTGCACTTGTTTTTCTTTCAGAACTATTTCTGTAGTTGCCATATAGGTCTATATTTATTAAATTATTTAACAGTGTTTTGATTAAAACATGAATTCTGTGATTGTTTTTTCAATTAGTCATTATTAAACATTAATGACTAATCGCTAATCACTACCTCTCTATTTCTTCCTGTTAAAGTATTCCGTATGAAGTAAATGGTGTGATTTTTCGCCAAGTGGAGTTCCCAAAAACTCATCATATAACTTGATGATATCAGGATTTTCATGCGACTTGCGAATCGCCTTGCCTGCATCTTCCTTGTAAATAGCCGCTTGACGTGCTTTAATGATGCTACTGTGACCATGGTGCAAGGGTTGACCACCTCCACCAATACAACCACCTGGACAAGACATGATTTCAATGGCATGGAAATGTGATCTTCCAGCTCTGATATCTTCCAAAAGTTTACGAGCATTACCCAATCCGTGAGCAATACCAATTTTAATTGGAAGACCGTCAAAATCAATCGTAGCTTCACGAATTCCTTCCAAACCTCTTAATTCTTCAAAGTTCAATCTAGGCAATTTCTTATGCGTATGAAGTTCATAAGCAGAACGAACTGCTGCTTCAATTACACCTCCAGTGGTTCCAAAAATCACACCTGCACCCGTTGATTCACCCATTGGACGATCGAAATCTTCATCTGGCAAAGAGTCGAAATCGCGAATCGTTTGTTTAATCAAATGTGCCAATTCCCTAGTTGAGATTGAGAAATCTACATCGGGATTACCATTCGTTTTAAACTCATCTCTTTGCGCTTCATATTTCTTAGCTAAACATGGCATCACTGAAACTACCACTAAATCTTCACGTTTGATTCCCATTTTATCAGCCAAATACGTTTTGGCAATGGCTCCAAACATCTGTTGTGGTGATTTTGCAGTAGAAGGAATGTCCAACATATCAGGGAATTGCTTTTCAAAGAAGTTTACCCAAGCTGGACAGCAACTTGTTAACATTGGCAATTTAACCGTTTTATCTCCTGCAAGGTGTTTTCCCAATCTGTTCAACAACTCACTACCCTCTTCCATAATGGTCAAATCTGCAGCAAAGTCAGTATCAAAAACTTGATCAAAACCAATACGACGAAGTGCTGCTACCATTTTACCGGTAACAATTGTTCCTGGTTCCATACCAAATTCTTCACCCAATGCCACACGCACTGCAGGAGCAGTTTGTACAATGACTGTTTTGCTTGGATCGGCAAGGGCACGAATAATACGAGCAGTATCATCAACTTCTGTCAATGCACCAGTAGGACAAACGCTTACGCACTGACCACAATAGGTACAAGTACTGTTTTTAAGGTTCATCTCAAAGGCTGTAGAAACAACAGAATCAAAACCACGGTTGATGGCAGAAAGAGCACCAACGGTTTGAACCTTATTACACATCATTTCGCAGCGACGACACATGATACATTTGTTCATCTCACGGATGATAGATGGAGAGGTATCCAAGCGATAAGATGATTTCTTACCTTCAAAATGAATTTTGCGGATTCCCAATTGTTGCGCCAATGACTGTAAGTCACAAGTACCACTCTTTGCACAAACCAAACACTCAAAGGGGTGATCGGAAAGTATTAATTCCATAACCGTTTTACGAGCATTTATTACACGTACGGAATGGGATTTAATAACCATACCCTCGGTACAGTCTGTAGCACATGCAGGTGCAAGATTCTTGCGACCATCAACTTCTACTACACAAATACGGCAACCACCTGGTTTGTTCTCAATATTCATGTCGTGCAGCTTAAAGTGGCACAAAGTAGGGATATCTACATTGACTTTTTTGGCGGCACCTAAAATGGTAGTTCCTTTTTCTACTTCAACTACCTTATTATCTATCGTTACTTTTATTAATTCCATATTTAAATAATGTGCTAATTAAATAATGTGCCAAAGTGCCAATTATTGGCTAACAAAGGCATTATTGTGCTATATTAAATTCTGTGTTTTGCTCGTTTTGTTAAGACGATGCATGCATCGTCTCTACACAATATATTATTTAATTAAAATTGCATTAAACTTACACTTATCATAACAAGCACCGCATTTAATACAGGTAGCTTGGTTGATTAAATGTGACATTTTCTTTTCTCCAGAAATGGCATCCACCGGACAAACCCTTACACAAGCCGTACAGCCAATACAAGTATCTGGTTCAATAACATATTTCATCAATGATTTACAAACACCTGCACGACATTTCTTATCATGTACGTGCTCCAAATACTCATCATAGAAATTATCAAGGGTAGAAAGAATTGGATTTGGTGAAGTTTGTCCTAATCCGCAAAGTGAAGTGTCTTTAATCACTTTACTTAAATTGCGCAATTGTTCAAGATCTTCAAGCGTTCCATTTCCTTTGCAAATCTTCTCTAATATCTCATGTAATCTTTTGTTACCAATTCTACAAGGTGAACATTTTCCACAAGATTCTTCGACTGTAAATTCAAGGTAGAATTTGGCAATAGAAACCATACAATCATCTTCATCCAATACAATCATACCACCAGAACCCATCATAGAACCAGCAGCAATCAAATTGTCGTAATCAATTGGGGTATCCAAGTCTTTTGAGGTCAAGCAACCACCTGATGGGCCACCTGTCTGAACAGCTTTGAATTTTTTTCCGTCTTTAATACCACCACCAATCTCATAAATCACCTCACGAAGGGTAGTTCCCATAGGCACTTCAATTAAACCAACATTGTTGATTTTTCCAGCCAAGGCAAATACTTTCGTACCCTTGCTTTTTTCATTACCAATGCTGGCAAACCATTCAGCACCCTTGTTGAAAATTTCGGGTATACTTGCAAAAGTCTCAACATTATTTACATTGGTTGGTTTTCCCAAATAACCTTCAACAGATGGGAAAGGTGGTTTGAATGTTGGCTCACCTCTCAAACCTTCCATTGAACTGATCAATGCAGTCTCCTCACCACAAACAAATGCACCAGCACCATATTTCAATTCAACATCAAAGGAAAATCCTTTTCCCAAAATATCATTCCCCAACAAACCTTTCTCTCTAGCTTGTTTAATGGCAATTTTTAAGCGTTCAATGGCAAGCGGATATTCAGCACGAATATAGATTAGACCGGTATCTGCACCAATACAATAACCACAAATCGCCATAGCTTCTAATACAGAATGAGGATCACCTTCTAAGATAGACCTATCCATAAATGCACCTGGATCACCTTCATCGGCATTACAAACTACATATTTCTGTCCAGCTGGTGACTTGCTTGTAATATCCCACTTCATACCAGTTGGGAATCCACCACCCCCACGACCACGCATGCCTGATTTTTTCATTACATCAATGGCCACTTCAGGAGTCATTTCATTCAATACTTTACCTAAAGCAGTATAGGCATTTCTTGCAATAGCTTCATCAATATTCTCAGGATCAATCACCCCACAGTTTCTTAAAGCAATACGATTCTGTTTCTTATAGAATCCCATGTGCTTAGAATCACTGATAATCTCTTTGGTTTTTGGATCTACGTAAAGTAAACGGTTTACTTTTTTTCCTTTAATAATATGCTCCTCAATCAGTTCTCTTGCATCCTCAGGTTTGACTTTTACATAGAAAGTATTATCCGGCATAATTTTAACAATAGGACCTTTCTCACAAAATCCAAAACAGCCTGTCATTACTACTTGCACTTCAGAAGATAAATTATTTTCTTCCAATACCTCCCTAAGAAGTTTTGCAGTTAAAACAGTTTGTGATGCTTTACAACCACTACCACCACAAATAAGAATCTCCGTTTTATAATTACCCATTTACTCTTCCTCCTAAACCGTTATTGTTAATGACTTCGTATTGAGCAGGCGTAATCACTCCATCTACCAACTCATTTTTAATAATATATCGCTCAATGATTTCAACTACTTTTTTACTATCAACAAATCCAAATACAATGGCCTCATGATCAGGTAAGGAAATTTCAACGGTTGGCTCTGCTTTACAATAACCCAAACAATCAGTCTGCGTAACAATTGCACTGATAGATCTTTTGTCTAATTCCTCAATAAAACTGTTCAAAACTGCTTTAGCACCTGCTTCAATTCCACAAGTCGACATAGCCACTTTAATTTGGATTCTTCCTTCCGGGAATTCACCTTTTTCTCTGAGGTCAATTTTTGACAACAGTTGATCTCTCAACTGTTTCAACTCCTCCAAGTTTTTAATTTTTGTCATTCCTAAGTGTTTTTATATATAGTTTGATAATTTCTGTTTAATTTGTCAATCATTATTCGTGGCAATGTCTTTAAAATTAAATTGATAACTATAGGTCAATTTGGACCTATAGGATGAAGCTATATCAATTTGAAGTACTTTGTGAATTACGCTACAAAGATAAATGAATATTTCTAATTAAAGAAATATTTCATTAATCAAATAAAGAAATTATTCTCTAATCAAATAAAGAAATTGTTCTCTAATTAAATAAAGAAATATTTCATTATTAAAATTCAAGAAATTAATAGAATAGAGGGCAGTGAATTTCCAATAATTGATGACAAAAATGTGAATCATGATAGTACTACTAATTATTATGTAATCTTTAATAATGAAAAATGAAGAACTTTGTACCATAAATCAATTTACAGAATAACCATTAAATAATGAATCAAATGAAAAAGATATTGATTGCGTTGGATTATGATGATACTTCTCAAAAGGTTGCAGAAGTGGGTTTCTCAATGGCTCAAGCAATGAAAGCAGAAGCCGTTTTATTACACGTGGTTTCTGAGCAACCAGTATACTACGATTCCTATATGTACATGACTGAATTACGGGTAGATATATTGGAGGACTTAAAAAAAACGACAAATAACTTTCTAGATAAAACTAAAAAGCACTTGGGAGACGCTAGTATCACAGGCCTTATTAAAGAAGGAGATATTGCCCAAACCATTCTTAAAACTGCCAAAGAAATCAATGCTGATATCATAGTAATGGGTACGCACAGTCGTAAATGGTTAGAAAGTATCATTATGGGTAGTCAGGTAGAGGATGTATTGAAAAAAACAACTATTCCATTGTTTGTAATACCTACTAAAAAGCAAGAATAACAAAAACAAGATAAATAATAAGTACAAAAAACACCC
>CANFFA010000092.1 GCA_947445425.1 Paludibacteraceae bacterium | reverse complement strand
TTGTTTGTAAATCCTAATGCAGTATAGAATTCCATAGATTTCTGTAAGTCTGTTACAGCTAAATTGATAAAAATTTGATTTGCCATTTGTTGTTTTTTGATTTATATTGCTTGTTTATAATACTAGTTTTCCAATAAAGAATCGTTGAAATTTATGCTTTTCAAACAGAGCTAATAAAATAGAAAATTGTATTTACAATTTTGTCAGTTAATTGCAGTAATTTTTTAAGTTTACTTAATGATAAATTCTTAGTTCTACTAACTTCTGGAATAGTTAAAACTTAAATTCAATTATCCAAAAGCTTTTTTCTATCTCCAAGAACCAAGAATTAGTCCCATAACGATGAAACTAATTGTTACATAACCCGAATGAATTAAGAGGTATCTGAATGATTTCCTTTCAAACTGTCCAATAATAAATTGAGACATTGCTACCCAACCAAATCCAGCTAAAAATCCAGCAATGGCTCCCCAACTTGTAGTTGTATTACTGTCATTTAAAAACATGGCCAGATTAAAAGCGATTACAAATGAAAACAAGAATGTAAGTCCAAATATTTTACCCATGTTCGACTTTTTGAGGTCTTCTTCCGTGAATTTATTTTCTTGCATCCAAATTTTTCCAAATAATAAGGGTGAATACCAAAGTCCTCCAATCAAAAAGTTAGATAAAGTCGCAATTAGGATTGCAAACCAATTAAGTGTAGAGATGTTCATTTTCTTTGTATTTCATTAAACAAATAGTTGCATCAATTAAACAACCATTTTTATAAAATGTTTTATTTGAGTGGATCAATACAAATACTTTACCTTTTAAAATGAGCCATCATCCAACACACATTCCATTACTCAAATGCTTTAGAATTTAACTTCCAAATAGAAAAATTATTGGTCTAAATGACCTACTTCTCTCCCGACATTTTAGATGGCTTTGAAATATCCTACTTCAGATAATAGCTTGTATTTCTTCTTCTTTATTTTTGATTCTCCAATTTGGGACTTACTTCATCTTCATTTTATCTTGTGAAATCTTTTCTTTATGAAAATCATAGCTTTTAATCCTTGTTCCACTTTTGAAACCGTATAATTTAACCTTTTTATAATGATTGTGGTGTGAAAATTAGGAGTTGAAATTTGGATTAATTGACTGTTTTACAATCATTCACCTTAGGAATAAAGGTGAATTAATTATATTTTTCTACTGGAATGCTAGTGTATTCCATGATTATTCTGTATTTTGACTTATCTTTGCAAAACTTTTTATTATAATTAATATTAGCATCAAAATAGAATTTATATGAACGAGAATCTGAATATTTTAGGGAAGTCAGATATTTTTTCCCATTTATCAAATTTAAAATATATTCCCCGCTGGGCAGTTTTAATTGTTGATGTTATTTTATGTATAATATCTTATTATATTGCACATTATTTCTCCATGAACTTGGTGCATGAACTTCCTGATCAACGTATTTTAAACTTTGTTCAACGGAATTTTATTGTAGGATTTTCTCAAATTATTTTCTTTTGGATTTTTCATACCTATTCAGGCGTATTGCGATATTCAAGTTATGTTGATGCTGCAAAACTATTTTTAGCTGTTTTTCTTAACCTAGTCACACTTCTGATTATAAATACATTGCTCGATTTAAGCAATGGAATTGTGATATTTTATACTTGGCCATTGATCATATATGCTGTTATCGCATTTTTTCTCCTTTTTACTTTACGATTGGGTGTTAAGCTCATATATGATTTTTTTACTCAAAACTCGGGTCAAGTAACACCGGTGATGATCTTTGGTACGCAGTCCGCAGCCATTGGTATCGCCACTATGATCCTTAGTTCACATGAAATCAAGTACAAGTTAGTTGGTTTTATTGATAATGATAAAAATGCCAAAGAGCGTCGGATTATGGGCTTTAAGGTTTTTCATTTGAATGAAGAAACGGTTAAAAATATCATTGTCAAAAAAGCGAAGGCGATTATTGTTACTCCATTAAAGATGAATACCATCAATCCTAAAGTTGATTTGGATATCTTTTTGAACAATAATTTAGCTGTACTCACTTCACCTCCCATGAGTATCTGGAAGAATGATATGCCTTCGCTAAAGCAAATTAAATCGATCCAAATTGAAGATCTATTGGAAAGGCCTCAGATTGAAATCGCAACAGATTTGATCGCTGGTCAATTAAAAGGTTCAATTATATTGGTAACGGGTGCTGCAGGTTCAATTGGAAGTGAAATTGTTCGTCAAGTAATTCAGTATCAACCCAAATTAGTTGTTTTGCTTGATCAGGCAGAGTCACCAATGCACATCCTTCAATTGCAATTGGAAGAGATGTATCCAGATCAAAATTTCACAGTATTCTTGGGTGATGTGCGCAACAAAGAGCGTATGGAATATATGTTTGATATGTATAAGCCTGATTTTATTTATCATGCTGCGGCCTATAAACATGTTCCTTTGATGGAAGATAATCCAGTGGAAAGTATTCAGGTGAATGTTCAGGGTACAAAAATTATGGCTGATTTGGCTGTGAAATATAAGGTGAAGCGTTTTGTGATGATTTCTACTGATAAAGCTGTAAATCCTACCAATGTTATGGGTGCTTCTAAACGCATTGCTGAAATTTACGTACAGTCTTTGTATCACAACTTGCTAGCTGAAGGAAATAATACAACTAAATTCATTACTACTCGATTTGGTAATGTCTTGGGCTCTAATGGTTCAGTAATTCCTCACTTTAAAAAGCAAATTGAAAAAGGTGGTCCAGTTACTGTTACCCATCCAGAAATTATACGTTATTTCATGACCATTCCAGAAGCCTGTATGTTGGTTTTGGAGGCTGGAAATATGGGCGAAGGGGGCGAGATTTTTATTTTTGACATGGGTAGTCCTGTTAAAATAGTTAATCTAGCACGTAAGATGATCCGTCTGGCCGGTTATATTCCTGAAGTGGATATTAAAATTGAATTTACCGGTTTGAGACCAGGTGAAAAACTATATGAAGAGTTGTTGAATAACAAGGAAATAACACAACCGACTCACAATCCAAAAATTATGATTGCGGCGGTGCATCAATATTCTTTTGAAGAGGTTTCTTCACAAATTGACGAATTGATTCAATATAGTTTGCATTCTAAAAACTTTCTTACCGTATCTCTCATGAAAAAAATTGTTCCTGAGTTTTTGAGTAAAAATTCACAATATGAAAGATTAGATGCTTAAGTAGTTTATTATCAGTATTTATTTATAAGTCTGCGGGGCAATTTGTTCCGCAGATTTCGTAAAATAGCTACTCGTAGTTTTAGAGTAAATCTTCTGACGAAAATAAGCTTTAATGTCCACCGAACCAGTCTTCATCAATAATTGAAGCATTTTCAATAAATCCCAATAATCAATTTTACAATATGATTTCTGTAGAGCAACTTACGGTTGAGTTTGGCGGTTCACCGCTTTTTGATGAAATTTCATTTCTGGTGAATCCAAAAGATAAAATTGCCTTGGTGGGTAAAAATGGTGCTGGAAAATCGACCTTATTGAAAATATTTTCTGGAAAACAATCTCCTACCAAAGGAAAAGTCATTGTTCCTAAAGATTTGACCATAGGCTATTTGCCACAACATATGATTCACAATGAAGGTACTACAGTGATGCAGGAAGCTGAAAAAGCTTTTGAGCACATTACTGATTTACAGGCCAAAATTGAAAGAATGAATATCGAATTAGCCGAAAGAACTGACTATGAAAGTGAAGCTTATCACGAACTGATTGATAGGCTAACCCATGATAATGAGCATCTTCAGATCATAGGGAATGGGAATTTTTATGGTGAAATAGAAAAAACAATGCTCGGTTTGGGTTTCTTAAGGACTGATTTTGAACGTCAATGTTCTGAGTTTAGTGGTGGTTGGCGAATGAGAATTGAGTTGGCTAAAATTCTATTGCAACGTCCAGATGTATTGCTGTTAGATGAGCCTACCAATCACCTTGATATTGAGTCCATTCAATGGCTCGAAAATTTTCTGACCACCTCCTCCAGTGCAATAATTCTTGTTTCGCACGATAGGGCATTTATTGATGCCGTTACTACCCGTACCATTGAAATCTCATTGGGTAAAATCTATGATTATAACGTCAATTATTCCAAGTATTTGGTATTGCGTGTTGAACGTCACGATCAACAAGTAAGGGCTTACGAAAATCAACAAAAGCACATTCAAGAAACAGAAGATTTCATCGCTCGCTTTCGTTATCAAGCCACCAAAGCGGTCCAAGTACAATCGCGTGCTAAACAGTTGGAAAAGTTGGTGAGATTGGAAGTTGATTTAGAAGATAATACTCGTTTGAGTCTTAAGTTCCCTCCTGCACCACGTTCAGGATCAATTCCAGTTGAAATTGAGAATTTGACCAAAGCCTATGGTGATCAAGTGATACTTGATACTGTAGGGGTCATTATCAATAGGGGTGATAAAGTGGCTTTTGTAGGTAAAAATGGGGAAGGCAAGAGTACGCTTGTGAAGTGTATTATGGATCAAATTGATTATGTCGGTACTATGAAGTTGGGGCACAATGTGAAAATTGGATATTTTGCTCAAAATCAAGCTTCACTTTTGGATGAGAATAGAACTGTTTTTGAAACCATTGACTATGTAGCTACTGGAGATGTTCGGACTAAAATTCGTGATATTTTGGGTGCATTTATGTTTGGTGGTGAGGCTTCCGATAAAAAAGTTAAAGTGCTATCAGGAGGTGAACGGAGTCGTTTGGCAATGATACGGTTATTGTTGGAACCAGTCAATTTGTTAATTCTTGATGAGCCTACCAACCATTTGGACATGCGTTCAAAGGACGTGTTAAAGGAAGCCATTAAATCTTTTGATGGAACGGTTATTGTAGTTTCGCATGATCGTGAGTTTTTAGATGGTTTGGTTACAAAAGTATATGAGTTTGGCAATAAGAAAGTACGCGAGCATTTGGGCGGTATCTATGCCTTTTTGCAGTATAAAAAAATGGACTCAATGAAGGAGTTGGAAGTTGCCAGCGCTTTGAAAACGCTTATTTCTGAATCGACCGATAAAAGTACCTCTGAAAATAAGTTAAGCTATGAGGCTCGTAAAGAGCAAAATAGAAAGATTAAAAAGGCAGAGCGAGCAGTCGAAGAGATGGAAAAATTGGTCTCTAAATTAGAATTGGAATTAAAAGAGATGGATAAAGTCCTAGAAACGCCAGAGAAAGCTTCAGATAATCAATATATTCAACTGTATCAGAAAAAACAAAGGGAGTTAGAACAAAAAGTTTACGAATGGGAGATTCTTTGTGAGGAGCTTGAGGAACTAAAGTAATTTAGTTGTATGTATTAAAATACACAGCTTGTTTTTTTTTATTCATCATTCATCACTATCACTCATCACTCTTCCATGCCCAATCTATATTTAATCCCAACATCCCTAGGTGATTGTTCCTTTGACCGTATTTTACCTGCTCAAAATACGCAAATTGTTACTGCTTTGCGTTATTTTATCGTGGAGGATTTGCGAACAGCTCGTCGTTTTTTGAAAAAAGCCAATCCTGAAATTGATATTGACGGTCTGACTTTCTTTCTGTTAAATCAACATACTACACCCGAAGAGTTGAGTAGCTTTTTACGTCCGATGTTCGAAGGTAATGATATGGGTGTGCTCTCTGAAGCAGGTTGTCCTGCCATTGCAGATCCTGGTGCAGACGTGGTTGCCATGGCACAAAAAAGTAATTTTACTGTCGTTCCCATGGTGGGTCCTTCATCCATTTTACTCTCCCTGATGGCTTCTGGATTTAACGGACAGAGCTTTGCGTTTGTGGGTTATTTACCTATTCAGCCCGCCGATAGGTCTAAAATGCTCAAAAAACTTGAGGCCCGTGCTTACGCCGAAAGTCAATCTCAGATTTTTATTGAGACTCCTTATCGAAATATGAAAATGTTGGAAGAAATCCTGCAAACTTGCCAACCCAATACCCGTTTGTGTATTGCAGCAGACATTACCTTATCAACAGAATTTATTAAAACAAAAACCATTAAAGAATGGAAAGGTCAACTTCCAGATTTAGCGAAACGACCTTGTATCTTTTTGATTTATAAGCAGTGATCGTTGATTTGAATGAGTTGGCTTATTTTTTGACAAAAGAACAAAGATAAAAGATATAAGACAATTTAGTCTTTGTTCTTTTGTCTTTTTGTCTTTGTTTTAGACTCTCTGCTCTATGTCCTTAATTTTCGAGAAAGACCAGTTATATTTTAGCCTTTTCTTTTCATTTGTTTTGGGCTGATTAACGTTATTTCCGAATAATTGTACTCCTACTTGGGTATTTAATGTTAATTTTGCGTTTCTAAAAAAATAGTATGGATAAATTGCATTTTCAAAGTTTCGGGAGTGGGAGTAGTGGTAATTGTTATTATATTGGAAGTGCATCGAATGGAATTTTAATTGATGCTGGACTCTCAGTCCGTTCAATTCGTAAGAATTTACGCAATATCGGTCTCGATTTTGAAAATATCTGGGGCGTATTTGTTACTCATGATCATGCCGATCATATTAAAGCGGTAGGACCTTTGGGTGAAAAACACCTTATTCCTATTTATTCTACACGTTTGGTCCACGAAGGAATTCAAAGGAGTTATTGTGTTACCGAAAAATTATATTCTAGTCGTAAATTTATTGAAAAAAATGAGACGGTAGTTGTTGGTGATTTTAAGATTACGTCATTTCCGGTTTCTCATGATTCTACTGATAGTGTGGGTTATACCATCGAGTATGATAATAAAAGGTTTACAATTGCAACAGATCTAGGATTTGTTACTGATGAGGTGGCTGATCACCTCTCTCAAGCCGATTATATTGTTTTGGAAGCCAATTACGACGAGCAAATGCTTCATCAGGGGAAATACCCTCTTTACTTAAAAGATCGGGTCTCTTCCTTAACGGGTCATTTAAGTAATGATCAAGCTGGAACTTTTTTGGCAGAAAATTACTGCGCTAAATGGAAACATGTTTTTTTATGCCATTTAAGTCGTGAGAATAATTTCCCTGAATTAGCCTATACTACCGTTCAGAACCATCTGGAAAATATAGAAATTGAAGTAGGTATACATTTGGATTTGGTTACCCTTGATAGGCTGACACCATCTGAACTGTATTTGTTTTAGAGCAGAAAATCTAGGTGAACGATACCCCTCAATATATAATACGGCAAAGTAATTTTTGAAAAATATGGCACCCAATTTAGTCATTATTCCTACCTACAATGAGAAAGAAAATATCGAAGATATCATTCGTGCCGTTCTCTCTCAGCCCATTTCCTCAACTGTTTTAATTATTGAAGATGGCTCTCCTGATGGAACGGCCAGCATTGTTAAAAGCCTTCAAATTGAATTTCCTACGCGCCTTTTTATGCTTGAACGAAAAGGGAAGTTAGGACTTGGAACGGCTTATATTGCTGGTTTTAAATGGGCATTGGAACAAAATTATGATTTTGTTTTTGAAATGGATGCTGATTTTTCACACAACCCCAATGATTTACCACGTTTGTATGATGCTTGCGCTAATCAGGGCGCTGATGTGGCAATCGGATCTCGATATGTTACTGGTGTAAATGTTGTAAATTGGCCAATTGGCAGGGTATTGATGTCTTATTTTGCTTCAAAATATGTACGCTTTATTCTTGGTTTGAACATTGCAGATACTACAGCTGGTTTTAAATGTTATAGGCGTGAAGTGCTAGAAACCATTGATTTGGATAAAATTAAGTTCAAAGGCTATGCATTTCAAATCGAGTTGAAATTTACAGCTTATAAATGTGGTTTTATATTAAAAGAAGTTCCTATTGTGTTTATTAATAGAGTTTTAGGTAGTTCT
>CANFFA010000091.1 GCA_947445425.1 Paludibacteraceae bacterium | reverse complement strand
TCAATTCCACACCATCCTTTACAGCTTGTACATCTTCTGACGTTTCCATTGCTTTCAAGCCACGTTCAAAATCATCAACCAAAGGAAGCATATCTAACAATACTTTCTCACCAGCAGTTTTCAATAGATCCATGCGTTCCTTCATCGTACGCTTGCGATAATTGTCAAACTCAGCCATGAGGCGTAGGTTTTTATCATTCAGCTCTTCACATTTTATTGCCACCAACTCCATCTCATCAACAATTTGTTCTGCAGCCTCTTCGGTAGTATCTGTATCAATTACAGTATCATCAAGTTCAGTGCTAGGAATTATTTCTTCTTCTGAAACTGAATTTTCGTCTCTGTTTGTTTTATTTTTCATTTTATTTTTAATTACGAATTATAATTTTAAGATATTGCATTTGAGTCAATAATTTTGCCATAGATTACTTTTCTGTTTTTGGCAGAAATTGAATGGCAAAATGTCATGTGTGATTCCAAATTTAATGAATTGATAAGACAAAATGTACAAAACAAAAATTGTTTTATCTGGTCAACATAAATTTAAAACTTACCCCGAAATTTGATGACGATACAGGATAAGATGATGAAATTAAGGGTGAACTTGTTTGTTTGTCATAGAAAATTTGAATGTTCATTTTAGAACTGAAAACATAATCAGCTATAATTTTTAATGTGAACAATTTGTTTCCACTAGATGCTTGCGTTAGGTTTTCTTCAACCTTACGCAAGAGGGTTTTAATGTCTTTGTAAGACAAGTCGGCACTAATTTTCAAATCATTTTTTATCTGGGTTTGCTTGTCTGATTTGAGTTTGAGAATGACGTCAAAATCTTTCAATACATATCCAAAACCTATCACATATTCATCACTTCCTGCTTCAATTAATTGAGAACTGGTAAGGTTGAGAGATAAGTTTCTTTGCTTTCTAAACTCCATTTTGGTCGTTACACTATTATTCAACACAGCATTTGCACCTATTAATGGACTAAATTGTTCAGCCAATGAAACATTTGAAATGTCATACTTTGAAGATGGTAGTGCTGCAATGGTTTGACTCTGAATGTCACGAATATATCCCAAGGCATTGTCTGAACCATCCATCGGTACCCAAGTGGAGAATGAAGTATAAGAACCAATGCTGTATTTACAAGTATAAGCGTGCGTCAAACTTACAGATTTAAATCTCTCCTTGATCCACGCATTGCGTGATAGACCATCATAATTGATGCGCCAATTGGGCAACATGCTCAACATTGAAATAAATGGATTTGTACCGATAGAATTCACATCTTGACCAGTATATGCTGCCAAGAAGGAGGGTATTAATACATCAGCAGAGTTTAATTTAAAGCCTGCATTTGAATTAATTGGATTATCACCCAATTTTCCCTCTTTTAAAAATCCTGAATTTGGATAATTTGTACCTTGATATTTTGCATTCAATCGGTCTGCAATAATTTTTCTATTGCTTATAAAATTATTAAATGTTTCAGAATTATAGTTTTGTTTTGCTGTTGCAATCGGTTTAAATGCTGTTGTCAGTGCAATCAAGGTAATGTTATAACTTCCTGTAAAAGTTGTAGGCATATTATCATTTGCATCTGGGAACATATACTGAATTGAAGTATTTGTTGCCGTATAGCATTTGGCATTCAAGTCAATTTTAAATCCAGAAAATGGTTCTATTGACGCCTTCATATCCAAATCAGAAGTAAAAGCAGTAGTGGCTGGTGTAACAACTTTTGAATCATTATTCAACCACTCTTTCTTCCATGCATTAGGTATGGTATTGTCATCATGAAATCCAAAAACAAAAGGATAGCCAGGAGCAGCATTATTTTGACCTAAAAATCCAGGTGTTTCCATAAATCCAGGCAAAACCATACTATTGGATTCTCTGTAGGTTACTGAGGCACGTCTAACCATCATCAGCGTACGTGCCACAAATTCAGCGGTACTCTGAGAAGCTGATTGATCATCAGGGTTCAAAGTTACCATTGTTAGTATAATACTATCTGCATCTATTTGCGGGGTGATGTCTATTGACGTAACATTGCGGGGTTTATAAGATAGCAATATTGGTTTACCAGCTTTATCCATGGCTGTAAATTTTAACTTTTCACTGCCCAGTCTATGATTAATGGTCAAGAGTTTGTTTTTTTCTAACTTAACCGTTTGATTGTAGGTTTTGGGTTGGAACTTGGTCTTGGTAGTTGGTTGAGCAGCAAAACGTCTGTTCACCTCTTTCAAATATTTAGATTTATTGTAAAGGGTTTCAAAATTTAACTGTCCATCCACTTGCCATGCACCTTGACTGGAAGCAATATTTCCCAATTTTGTTTCAGAATTCTTGATTTGAGCCGATTTATTCCAATCATAGGTTGAGTTATAAGAAGCATTGGCTGTGGTCCAATCCAAGAGTGGCAATTTGTTAATGGGAACTGCCCAAGAAGCTGAGAATACCTGTTGATAGGTGAATGGAGTACCTAGTTTAAGGATGCTCTTTATCACTTTATCACGCCAAGAAGCATAATATTGTTTGCCTATTTCTGGTGTTGTGTCCGTTTCAATAATGTTTGCATTCATTGCCGTTTGGAAACTCAACTTAATGGAACGTGTCAAATCATACTTGATATCGAACTGACGATTCCACATAAAGTCCTTACTGTACATTAAATCCATTGGTACAGTGGACTCTGACTTATTCAAATCACGCAAGATCGTTTGTGTAAAGAGCCGACTCATGTTGTTATTAAAGCTCAAAGAACTTGGCAAATAATTAAAGTTGAACTCTTTCACAATTTTCAATACTGGATTGTCTAAAATTCTTACATTTTTCAATGGCTCAACTGGTTGAGGGTTAAAAGAAAAACTATAATTAACCGCAGCTTTTTGATTTTTGGTGTAATTTTTCTCTACTTCAGGACTTTGTTTATTGGTCTCACTGATAGCATAAGAAACGCTAACATTAGCAGGGTCGTAAAAACGGGGAGTCTTGCTCTTTATATTCAACTTGGCTCCAGAAATGGTGAAGCTGTTTGAGGTATTTACCACCTGTGCATTTGCCTTCAAAGAGTCACGTTGACTGGCATTGGATGCATTATTTATCGCATCAGTAAACAATACGTCTTGATCAAAAGGATTGTATTTTGGTGCTACTGTTTCATTGGTATAAGAGTAATAGGCAGGGATTTGTAATTTTGCTTTTTCAGGTAAAAAGCGACCCAACTCCATTGTAGTGGAGAAGTTCATTTGATACAAATCATCTCTGCGTCTATTGTTTACATTGCTTTCAATACCACCATAACCAGCTGTTTCTGTACGTCCAGATACATTGACAGAGCCGATATCAGATAAGCCGAGGGCAACATTTGCCATGGCCGCCCAACCACCCGATTCATCGAATTCAGACATGCGCAACTCATTGATCCAGATTTCACCAGACTTTACAGTATTGTTAGCATTTCTAACCCCAATGAGAATGGTTTGTACTTCAGAAATGGTTGGATTACCAAGGATCGTAATTTTATTATCTTGTTTGTCTGGATCGTAAACCGTATAAGCGACATTCGTTTTGGCCGCCCCGCTCTGTGCATCTTTGTTTCGCTTCAATTTAGCAGCAGTCAGTGCATCAAATGAGAAATCGAATTTATTGTCCGGATTCCAAACGATGTTTTGATCAGCAGGCTTACCATCCATATAATTACCTGGAGCTGTTAACTTTAATGGAACTTCGTATTCGTAATAGTTATTCACCATATCAGAACCAATTCTGATAAAACAGGTTAACTGATTATCTCGAAGTTGATCGTTTGAAATATCTTCTTTCAATTTTTCAGCATGTACGTACATTTGTAGTCTTTTGTATTGACGCATGTCATACGCTACATTTTTATATACTCCTCTAGCATCTCCTGGTGCTAAATTTTTAACAACCAAAGCCAAAGATTGCTCATTTTGTTTCAGTTGAGGTTGTCCAGGATCACTGGTTCTCAGAATGGTTGGCGGTAAAATATAATTAACTGGTGTTTTGTCAGAATTCACCTCAATATTCACAGCTTGTACATCTAAAGTTCCCTTTGAAGTTGGTGTAGTTGTGTGCAAATCTTTGATATAATTCCGCCATTCACCACGTACCAACTCCATGGTTGCAAAACGTAAATGGGTCTCTTTTTCAAAACCGGTTAAGAACATACGCATGAAACGTATGGATTTAAAATTGTTAATCGAACCAACTTTATCCGTATACTCTCTTACTGGAATTTTGAATTGATACCAATGTACGGGTACGGTACCTTGACTTGGATCTTTAAGAGCAACATTTGATTTAATTATATTTGTAATGAAATTCATTCCAACTTTCATGCTATCACTCTTAATACGAACACGATATTGGTAATACTTATCATATTCATTCAAAGTATTATCCCCATTAATATCCTCCATATCAGGAATGGTCGTGGCAGAATTACTAATCGATTGATTTACATTGTCTGGTGAATTACCTTCAGTACCGTTAAAATACTTGTAGCGGGTCAAAACATCCGTTTTAGCATTGTCTAAATCTGTACCGCGAAAATAATGATAATTATCACCAGAAGGATCTTTTATAGGCGAATAAGGATTCGCTTCCATCTTTTTAAGCGTATCTGCATTGACTTTAGCCTTTATTGCTTCAACATATTTTTTATAGCTCTCACTAAAAAACTCGTTCGTTGTTGAAAGTCCATCCAAACCAAGATCTTGATTTTGACGGGCACCAGCAGCATTGTCAAAAGCCGTTACAGTAGACTGCGTTTTTGGGATTGCACCCCACTTTGTTCTATCCGTTTTAATGGTGTCACCATCAATTGGCAATCCATGCTCAAAAGCTTTTTTTCCATCTTTTAAAATATCTTCACTAATATCTCCTAAATTGAAGTATAAATAACCACCCTTTTTATCCATCTTGTATTTCTCGTAAGCTGGATCGGTTTTAGGTTTATCTTCTCTATTGGGTAATGAATCATTATAGACAAAAGGATCCATCATCCAAAATTCGATGTATTCAATATTTGACGTTTCGAAATCTGTAGCATCCAATTTACGCATAATTCCACCCCAACGTGTGCTAGGTTTAAGCAATAATCCTTTAGAATCTATACCTGATGAATATGATGTAGGATCAACATCCAAATTATAAGGACCTCTTTCTTGTGGATAATAAGATAAATTTAATACAGTCAAGTTGGGTGGGATATTGACGTTTCTAGACTTTTTTGGAAAAATTTCACTTTCTAATACCTTTCTGGTGAAATGGTTAGATCGCATTTTAAGGTCGTTCTGAATATAGGCAGGAATGGTGCTCGATTTTTCATCAGCATTAAAAAACGAATTTTCAACGCGGTACCATGAAAACAAAGCCCTATTTTTACCATATTCTACGTCATTACTCTTATCCGACTCCGAAAACATTCTTGGCGTGCTGGCCAAATACCAGTTAATTGGATAATGGATATCTATGGAAGTTCTGGTAGATTCAAAATCATCAATATAGGCCAATCCACCCGTATTGCCAGCACTATTTACTACTGTAGAGTGCCCCGGAATTAACTGTGCATATTCAGCATTGATTGCTAGTGTGGAGGGTTTAGTAGCATTTACAAAAGGTAATTTGCCGATCATGTTGGTAAGCCATTGTGACTCGGTTCTCCACGAAGTATTCATTCCCCAGATTGTGTTGGAAATCGGTTCGCTACCCGTATTTACTTTGGTTGTCAATGGCATTTCAGACAAGTGCATGATGGTTCCACCCAGACTGAAATCCTTGTTGAATTTGTATTCTAAATGTGTACCGGTTAGCGTTTTGCGCTGCATATTGCTAAACATGGATTGACTTTCCGATTTGGCATCAATTTTTGTTCCCGACTCTATCAAAGACTGATTGAGAATGGTTACAACGCCCATGGTATAATCCACGGTATAATCTACATTTTCGGTCAAAGTTTTACCGCCAGCAGAAACGGTTACCGACCCACGGGGTACATTCATAGCATTCAATCTAATCTCAGAACCGGAAGAGGATTTGTATTCACCCACCAGTTTGAATTTATTTTTGTCACTTGATTGTTGTGCAATAATCAAAGTACTATCATATAATTCCTGAAACACGTACTTGTCTTTTGTAATTGCAGCATCGTTGATGGCTTCTTTTAAATGCGATCCAAAAGGTTCGAGTACAGGAAAAATGATACGCCCTGAATTCGCCAAAATGGTATAACCCTCCACAAAGTCAAATCGTCCATCAGGATTTTGGGCATTCCGCGCGTCTAATCTATCCAAATTCATGACCTTTAATAAAAGTTTATTTTTTATTGCCCCTTCATTAATGTACTGTAAATTAGTACCTGCTGCATCATTTCTATAGGTAATATTGAATTTGAAATTATCGGGTTGAATCTGCATCGTCCCTAAATCATAGACATTTTTCATCATCAAATCCCATATTTTTAATCTTGGAGATAGAACTGTACCTTTCAATAATTTTACAATCATTGCTTTAGGAGCCGGAATACCATCGGTAGAAAATTCACCTACTTGATAGACCTTACCATTTTTCGCATATTCATAAGCAACCCCCAATACCTCGTCAGGATTAAGTTTGCTTCTTAAAGAGATTGTACCCAGGGCTTTGTTTAAAGTATATTCATTGGGATCTAATCGGCGAGCACTTTCAATCTTCTCAAAATCTTCTCCACCATTGATGCTGAAGTTTGTAAGATAGGCAGAAGTCAATAATTCATTCGTTCGTTGTATATCACGAATATCACCGCCAATTTGAACGCTATTACTTTCAGTACTCTTATTTAAAACCTCATTATAAAGTGGATTCGCAGTATTGTATGGAATAGTATCGTTTTTTGTAGAGATCCAGTGTTTGTTATCAATGTATCTATTATTAAGGGAATCTGCTACTGGAAATTTATCTATTGTGATTTTTTTTGGTTCTCCCAAATCCATAAAGGCAACGATATTACGGGCTTGGTCAAAATTTCCACGTTTGTTGGTAACCCATACTTCAATTCTGTTAATGGTTATTCCTGAAGTAACCAGTGGAAGGCTCTTCATCGAATTTTCATAATTGTCACGGAAAAAATGTCCTAAGAAAAAATGTCGATTATCGTCATAATTATCTGCACTGACTTCAAATTTAGTGGTTTGTGCTCCGCCTTTAGAACTGACTGTTTGGGATTCTGATTTTTGTTGGGTAGCAATGGCAGAAACATTCAGACGACCAAATTGCAATTCGGTTTTTATACCAAACAAAGCAGTGCTACCAGAAATCAAGGAACTGTTCAATTGCATGCTTACATTACCAGCCTCAATACTCTTAATAATGTCATCTTCCTTTCCTTTGTAAGCCATTTTCACCAACTGTTGGTCGAAACTAAAACTGGATTCAGTATTGTAATTCAGACCAAAATTCATTTTGTCACCGACATTACCGGTGACGTTGAGTTGAATTTTAGTGTCAAATTGTGGTGTTGTATTGCTTCGCATGCTTATGGGCAAAGCCGGATTCTCAATTGAGTTGTGTCTAACGCCAAAAACTAACTCTGCTGATCCTTGTGTTTTGATTTGAACTCCACCTGCACCGAAAATTTTATCGGCGACCCCTACATTGAACTTCATGTCAGTGACAGAGAATTTATCCTCATTGTTCAAATCAGATTTTGCACCTTTCACCTTCCAATAATTCTGCAAACTTCTCTTACCTGAATATACACGGTATTCTTTTTCGGTCATCATAAAAGGGGTTGAAATTTCCATTTCCCCTACAAAAGTGCGTAACAAATAGTTACCCGATTTAGCATCATATTCCACTACCGATTTAACATTGGAAGGCAATTTAGCATCAATCGGATAAGTTGTACTTAACTCATCATAATTATTCTGGGTGTATTTTTTTATTGGAAATCGGGG
>CANFFA010000090.1 GCA_947445425.1 Paludibacteraceae bacterium | reverse complement strand
GACTTGACCAAATAAAACAAGGGTTAATTCTTTGATTATAAAAGGATTAACATAAAGTTTAACTAACTATTGAAGAAATAAGGTTTTTTAAGTACCTAAGCTTTCCGCTGTCACAAATAATACCTAAATTTGCACGCAATAGTTTTCATAGCGGATTATCTAAAGATTTACTCCCCTGAAAATAGAAACGATTAAAATTCAAACTATGTCATTTATTGCTGAAAGAGTTCAAATTGAAGGTTTAACGTTCGATGACGTTTTACTGGTTCCTGCCTATTCTGATGTTTTACCACGCAACGTCAGCCTTTCCACCCAATTTTCACGCCGAATAGAATTAAAAATCCCCATTGTTTCTGCAGCAATGGACACTGTTACCGAAGCCAAAATGGCCATTGCAATTGCCAGAGAAGGTGGCATTGGAGTGATTCATAAAAACATGACCATTGCCGAACAAGCCAAACAAGTAGAAATTGTAAAACGCACTGAGAATGGAATGATTTCCAATCCAGTAACCATACAAAAAGGGGCAACAGTTGGAAATGCCCTAGCTTTAATGGCAGAATATAAAATCGGAGGGATTCCTGTAGTTGACGAAAACGGATCTTTAGTTGGCATTGTAACCAACCGTGATTTAAGATTCCAACGGGATATGTCTACTGAAATTGACAAGGTGATGACAAAAGAAAACCTAATCACCACATCTAGATCAACCGATTTAGAAGCTGCTGCTGATATTCTTCAACAATACAAAATAGAGAAACTTCCTGTAGTTGACGAAAACAATAAACTCGTAGGCCTACTCACCTACAAAGACATTACAAAAGCCAAAGACAAACCTATGGCTTGCAAAGATGATCGAGGCCGCCTAAGGGTAGCAGCAGGAGTTGGTGTTACTGCCGATGTATTTGACAGGATCGATGCAGTTGTAAAAGCTGGAGTAGATGCTATTATCATAGATACTGCTCATGGCCATTCAAAAGGTGTAATCGAAACCTTAAAGCTTGCAAAACAAAAATACCCATCTATCGATATTATCGTTGGAAATATTGCCACTGGCGAAGCTGCATTAGCACTTGCAGAAGCTGGAGCTGATGCCGTAAAAGTAGGAATTGGACCAGGTTCAATTTGCACCACAAGGGTCATTGCAGGAGTTGGTGTACCTCAACTTTCTGCTATTCATGAAGTTTCAAAAGCACTTAAAGGAACAAACATACCTGTAATTGCCGATGGTGGAATTCGTTATTCTGGCGATATTGTTAAAGCATTGGCTGCTGGAGCAAATACCATTATGGCAGGATCTCTTTTTGCTGGGGTAGAAGAATCACCGGGCGAAACAATTATTTTCAATGGCAGAAAATTCAAATCCTACCGTGGAATGGGATCTTTAGAGGCGATGGAAAAAGGATCAAAAGACCGTTATTTCCAAGATACTGAAGATGATGTAAAGAAAATGGTTCCTGAAGGAATTTCAGCTCGTGTTGCTTTCAAAGGTTCTCTATTTGAGGTAGTTTACCAAATGATAGGCGGATTACGCGCAGGAATGGGTTATTGTGGAGCTCACACCATCAACGAATTACACCATGCAAAATTCACTAGAATTACGAATGCCGGTGTGGCAGAAAGTCACCCACATGATGTGTCCATTACAAGTGAGGCACCAAATTATAGTAGAGGAGAATAAAAAAGCACTTCAATCCAAGATAAATTCGACATTGTTAATACAACAATGTCGAATTTATTCCGTTATAGAATAACGCATTAAAAAGTATATTAATAAATTAATTTATTTATGAAATCATTCGTATTTGCAGCAATTTCAGTTTTGTCTTCTTTGGGAGGAGTTTTTGCGACAACAACTTCCCCTATACTAATGACCATCAATGGTAAACCTGTTTATAAATCCGAATTTGAATATATATACAATAAAAACAATGCTAACAATTCACTAGAAAAGCATGACATACAAGACTATGTAAATTTATTTGTAAACTTTAAGTTAAAAGTAGAAGAAGCAAAAGCGCAAGGCCTAGATACAACAAAGTCTTTTTTAACTGAACTTACAGGATACCGAACTCAACTTACCACTCCTTACCTAACTGACAAAAAAGTAGATGAGTCTGTACTCCTAGAGGCCTACGACAGAATGAAAGAGGATGTGGATGTAAGCCACATTTTAATTCGAATTCAAGCAAATGCAAGCCCTGCAGATACGCTGAAAGCATGGATGGAAATAAACAATATCTTCAAAAAACTTCCAAAAGAAGATTTCGCTAAAATAGCTAAATCAGTATCACAAGATCAATCTGCAACTGAAAATGCTGGTCATATTGGCTGGATTTCTGCCTTTCGTACGGTGTATCCATTTGAAACAATGGCATACAAAACCGCTGTTGGCAACATATCAAAACCAGTGCGTACTGCATTTGGATATCATATCATAAAAGTACATGCCCGTCGTAAATCATTGGGTGAAGTGTTGGTGGCACACATCATGAAATTCACTAAAAATGGTGATGAAGAGATGAATAAAAAAGCGAAAATTACGATCGATTCTATCTACAACAGACTACAATTGGGTGATAATTTTGGAACAATAGCGACTACTCTATCACAAGACAAAGGATCTGCAGCAAAAAACGGAGAATTACCTTGGTTCGGAACTGGAAGAATGGTACCAGAATTTGAAACAGCAGCCTTTGCTCTTAAAAACAATGGCGATATCTCTCAACCAATACAAACGGCTTATGGCTGGCACATTATCAAGTTAATAGATTCAAAAGGATTGGCCTCATTCGAATCAATGAAAGATGATATTGAAAAGAAAGTAAAACGTGACGAGCGTGCAAACCTTGGTAAAAAATCGTTTTTAAATAAATTAAAACTTGACTATAACCTTCAAGTAAACAAAGCTAATGTTGCTGAATACTATAAATTATTAACAAAAACACCACCAGTTATTGACTCCGCATTCTTGGCTGAAGCAAAAAAGCTAGATAAATCTTTACTTAGTTTTGGTGGAAAAAATCTTACGCAACAAGATTTCACCTCCTACTTGAAAAAGAATAATAAAATTGACAAAGCAACTGCAGTAGATGTCATAGATGAAAAGCTGAATAACTTTATTGACAGCGAATTGATGAGTTACGAAGATGCGCAATTAGAGAAAAAGCACGATGAATTCCGCTTCCTAATGCAAGAGTATCATGATGGTATTTTATTATTTGAAGTCAGCAACAAGGAAGTCTGGGACAAAGCAACCAAAGATACTGATGGACTAGACAAGTATTTCAAAGCGCACAAATCAAAATACAACTGGGACAAGCCACATTTTAAAGGTCGTATCATATATTGCAAAAACAGTGAAACTTTAAAAGCGGCTCAAGCTATCATAAAAAAATCAAACAATGATTCGATAGATAAATTTCTAACCACTCGTTTGAATGATAGTATTAAAAACGTGAAAATAGAGAAAGGGATTTTTGTTCAAGGTGAAAACAAAGAAGTCGATTATCAAATTTTCAAACAAAAAGAAAAAAACGAACCCTCTAAAGAATATCCACTTGCTTTAGTTATTGGCAAAACAATCAAAACTGAACCTGAAGATTATACCGACGTAAGAGGTATGGTAACAGCTGATTACCAAGAATTCTTGGAACAAGAATGGATTAAAACACTTAAAGCAAAATACAATGTTAAAATAGAAAATGACATTCTAAAAACAATTAAAACAAATTAATACCTGCATAGAGCGCAAAAATTGGAGCCACTGTAAATGGCTTCAATTTTTGCGCTCTATAATGTTATTAATACAATAACTGTATTAAAAGAAAAAAAGAAACTGCAACTAAATAAATTGCATGACAAAAAATTATAAGTTACCATTATTACTTTTAGTCGTAATAATTACATATGCATGTGGAACAAAATCTCAAGATATTAAAAGGAAAGCCATCTTAGAGGTAGAGGGGAAGTTTCTTTATTTGGATGAATTAAAGCAAATCATTCCACCAAATGTAAATGACACCGACAGCATTAAAATTGCATCTAGTTTTATCAAAAAATGGGTAACAGATGTACTAATGTATGAAAATGCAAAACGAAACGTTGATAATAAAAATGAAATTGACGAATTGGTAGAAGTTTACAGAAAATCACTCACCATACACCAGTATCAACAAAAATTAATAGAACAACGCTTACCTAAAGAGGCATCTGAAGAGGAGTTAAAAGAGTTTTATGATAAATATAGCGAACAACTACTTTTAAAAGAAAATGTAATAAAAGGAATACTATTAATAGTTCCTGAGAAAGCTCCAAAGATGAGTTCAGTAAGAACTTGGGTACAATCAGCCAATTTAAAATCATTGGAAAGCATAGAAAAATACAGTATTCAAAATGCAATAAGCTATGATTATTTTGGTGATCGCTGGCTTCCATTTTCTGAAGTACTAAAAAAGATACCCTTACAAATACAAGATCCAAGTAATTTTATTGCCACAACTCATTTTATTGAAAAGTCAGATAGTGTTAACCATTATTTTTTACGAATCACCGGCTTTCAAAAAATCGGGCAAGTAGAACCTTTTGAAATGGCGAAAGAGAAAATCGCAACCATTATCATTAACAAACACAAAGCAGATTTCATCTCTAAGTTTGAACGAGAATTATACGATGATGCCGTTAAAAAAGAGACAGTCAATTTCATCAAAAAATAGATGTTTAAAGGACTAAAGAATTAAATTTAGGAGTTTAGATAAATCAAACAATAACATATACTTGCCAATGATTGGCACATAGGAACATTATTAAATTAGCATATTATTTGACCCATGAAAAAACTATTTTTCGCTTTGTGCTTCATCGTAAGTATTCTAACTATAAATACAAAGGCACAAGACAACATTATTGATCAAGTAATCTGGGTGGTGGGTGATGAATCGATACTACTTTCGGAAGTGGAAGAACAAAAACTCAGGGCACAATATGAAAATACTCCTATAACAGGAGATCCATATTGCGTAATACCTGAGCAAATTGCAATTCAAAAGTTATACTTACACCAAGCATCACTGGATAGTATAGTTGTAAGCGAATCGTCAGTTATGAATCAAGTAGATGCTAGAATTAACTATTTTATTGCTCAAATTGGATCGAAAGAAAAAATGGAGGAGTACTTCAAGAAAAACAGTTCAAATCTACGCGAAGATTTGCGTGAAATGATTAGAAATCAGCAAATCATACAACAGATGCAACAAAAATTGGTAGGAAGCTTAAAATCTACGCCTGCTGATGTACGTCGCTACTTCAATCAATTGTCAACAGACAGCATTCCGACTGTACCAGTCCAAGTGGAACTGCAGGTAATTAGTTTGGAACCGCCTGTACCATTGGAAGAAACAAATAGAGTGAAAGATAAACTTCGAGACATAACGGAAAGAATTAACAAAGGAACGAGTGATTTCTCTGTATTGGCTCGTTTATATTCAGAAGATACAGAAAGTGCTAAACGAGGTGGAGAACTCGGTTTTATGGGACGTGGACAATTGGTTCCTGAATTTTCTGCAGCTGCGTTTAACCTTTTGGACACAAAAAAGGTATCCCGTATTGTTCAAACAGAATTTGGATTTCACATTATACAGTTAATTGAAAAAAGGGGAGATAGAATAAACTGTCGACATATATTACTGAAACCCAAAGTTTCAATTTTAGAAAAAGAAAAGGCAATTCATCATTTAGACTCAATTTCTAACTTAATTCGTGAAAACAAATTGGCTTTTGAACAAGCGGTTATGAGTTTCTCACAAGATAAAAATACAGCGATGAATGCTGGATTAATGTTAAACGATAAAAGTGGAAGTTCTAAATACGAATACCAAGACATGCCACCTGAAATTGCTAAAATCGCATACAATATGAATATTGGTGAAGTTTCTAAACCCTTCATCCTAATGAATAAAGGATCAAACAAAGAAGTGGTGGCAGTAGTTAAAATAAAATCTAAAGTAGAAACTCACAAGGCCAACTTGACAGATGACTATCAAATGATTAAATCAATTTATGACGCTAAAAACAAGCAAACTTTCTTAAACAACTGGATTGCAAAAAAACAAAAGGAGACTTATATAAATATAGACCCTGAATGGATTAAATGTCAGTTTCAATATCCAGGATGGATTAAGAAATAACAACTAAAATAGGCCAGAATACAAGAAAATAATTTAGGTTTGCTTTACAAAAAATGCTAAATAAAACAGTAAAAATAAAAGTTTCCCATTACATAAAATTTGGAAACTACATCAATAAAAAGCACATCGGATTTTTCGGTGTGCTTTGTTTATTGATGGTGGTTGGAGTAAGTGCACAAATGCAACCCAAACAACTACGTAAAGAAATTATGATCAGTCAACTCCCACCGTCGAAAACTAAACCCAAGAGTAACAGTACTAAAAGCAATATCAAAAGCACTACTGAACCAAAAGCCCTTGCGGCCACTACAAATCCATTGGCCAACAAAAATACAACACTTGTTTATCTGGAAAACTCAGAAACTTTATCCTTTGACAAAATCCTAAATCCAGATGTGCAAGTATTAAAAGGGAATGTACGCTTCAGACACGACAATGCTTTGATGTATTGTGATAGCGCCTATTTTCTAGAGAAAGCAAATTCACTCAATGCTTTTGGACATGTTCGTATCGTACAAGGCGATACGCTATTTGTATATGGCGACATGCTATACTATGATGGGAATACTAAATTAGGCCGTTTAAGGCACAATGTAAGACTTGTAAACAGAAAAACAAACTTAACTACAGATAGCTTAAACTTCGACAGAGCAGCCAATCTTGCCTACTATTACACAGGTGGTAAAATCACTGACCCATTAAACAACCTTAGTTCAATTTGGGGGCAGTATTCACCAGCAAGCAATGAGGCTTTATTCAAAAAAAATGTAAAGCTAAAAAACAAGAACTTCACCTTGGAGTCTGATACACTTGCATATAATACAAAAACGAGTATTGCAAATATTGTTGGAGAAACCCATATTATTTACAATAAAGAAACAGATATTTATTCTCATCGTGGTTGGTACAATACAAACACAGAACGTATGATGTTATTAAACAGGTCTTTGATCAAGCACAAAGACGGAAAAACGATGATTGGCGACACTATTTTTTACGATAAAAAATCAAAATATGGTGAAGGATTTACGAACGTTATACTCAATGACACAGTACAAAAATCATCATTACTTGGAGATTATATTTTTTATAATGAAAAAACAGAAATGGGATTGGCAACTGACTCAGCTCTACTAATTGATTGGTCGAGTAAAGATTCAATGTTTGTACATGCCGACAGTTTATATCGCATTAAAGACTCTACATACAATATAGTGCACGGACATTATAATGTTCGTTTTTTTAGAAATGATGTACAAGGATTATGCGATTCTTTAAGTTATAGCACACGTGATTCTGTAATGAATATGTATGGTCAGCCAATTATTTGGGCTGATAACAATCAACTTTCAGGAAATTTGGTGAGAGGATTTACGAAAAACAAAAAAGTGGAGCACATACAAATTCAAGGTGCTGCAATGGCTATCCAACAAGAAGATTCTCTATACTTCAACCAATTATCTGGCAAAGAAATCATTGCCTACATTGATAGCAGTCAATTACGAAAAGTAAATGTAAAAGGAAATGCCGAAACACTCTATTATCCGAAAGATAATAAAGATTCAACAATACTAGGAATTAATAAAACCCAAAGTAGTTTTGTTTTTATGTACCTGAAAAACAAAAAAATTGAAAGAATTTTAATGACTTCGGCATCAACTGGAAGTATGTATCCTTTAAATCAACTGAAAAACGATGAGTTATATTTAAAAAACTTTTTATGGCTGGAGAAAGAGCGACCAATGAAAAGGGAGGATGTATTCCAATTATTTCCAAATTCAAAACGATCTAAAGTCGAAAAAAACACTCCAAGACCAGCTTCAAATGCATT
>CANFFA010000089.1 GCA_947445425.1 Paludibacteraceae bacterium | reverse complement strand
CCAAGCAAATAGGATGGTTATAAAAAGAGAATTGACTACGAAACTTATTGAATGGCGTGAGGCGAAAAATAGAAAGCCGTTGATTTTGCAAGGAGCACGTCAAGTTGGTAAAACATGGACCTTGAAACAATTCGGTAGTACAGATTTTGAGAGTGTAGCTTATTTTAATTTTGACGAACAAATTGATTTAAAGCAATTCTTTATACAAACAAAAGATGTGCACCGGCTTTTACAAAACCTATCATTAGTACATGGAAAGGCGATACTCCCTGAAAAAACGCTGATTATTTTTGATGAAATTCAAGAATGTAATGAGGCCTTGAATAGTTTGAAGTATTTCAACGAAAATGCCCCCGAATATGCAATTGTTTGTGCTGGTTCATTATTGGGCGTGGCACTGAACCGTGGTGCATCATTTCCGGTTGGGAAGGTTGATTTTATTTCTGTTTATCCACTTTCGTTTTCAGAGTTTTTGGGTGCCGCAGAACCACGATTGCTTGAGTATTTGGATGCAAAAATTGATATATCACCAATTCCAGATTTGTTTTTCAAGCCATTGGTAGATTGGTTTAAGACCTATTATATTTCTGGGGGTATGCCAGAGGCAGTAGTGGCATTGCTTGAGAATAAAGATATTGAACTTACTCAGAAAGTATTAAGTAACATCCTCAATGCATATCAACTTGATTTTTCGAAGTATACCGAAAATCATTTAGTCCCAAAACTAACTCATATTTGGAACAGTGTGCCATCACAATTGGCAAGAGAAAATAAAAAATTTCTGTATCAAACAGTCAAACCTGGTGCACGTGCCAGAGAATACGAAGATGCATTGTTGTGGTTATCACAAGCAGGATTAATTCATCGCATATTTTTATCCAAAAAACCGGCACTCCCACTTTCAGCTTACGATGATTTGACAGCTTTCAAAGTATATCTTTCGGATGTTGGATTGTTAAGGCGTTTATCTGCTTTGGATCCGATTGCTGTACGTGAGGGAAACCGTCTATTTGTAGAGTTTAAAGGTGCTCTTTCTGAAAATTTCATCTTGCAAAGTCTTATCCTTCAATTTGAGAATAAACCACACTATTGGTCATCGGGCAATACAGCAGAAATTGATTTCTTGATTCAGTATTTGAATGATATAATTCCTGTGGAAGTGAAAGCAGATGAAAATGTTACAGGTAAAAGTATGGTTATCTACGATAAGCTTTTTCAACCTAAATGTAGAATTCGTTACTCTTTGAAAAATTTAAATCAAGATGGAAATTTGATTAATATTCCTCTGTTTATGGTAGATTATACGAAGAAAATTTTAAGTTTTAGTTTGCTGTCTTGAACGGGGAAATATAGTTTTAATTGCTTAGATTGCTCAATAGTGATATGACGTGCTGAAGGATGTTAACTAATTCTTTATTTGTTTTCCTGCCGTTCTTAGTGATGTGTAAAACGTAAGTAAACGTATAAAATTACGGACTGAGATGTTTTATTAGATTATTACCTGTGCATAAAAAAGGAAGCTGTTTCATCCAGAAACAGCTTCCTTTGTATGTCGGGCATGTACATAGGCTCGCAGGATGAAAGTTCCTGTATGTGCCGAGTTGATAGGAAACATTAGCGAATGGCAAGGGTGTTGTGGGTGACTGCAAATCTGAAAGAAGCCATCAGCAAATCTGTAGTTTTGACGTACAGAAACACGATACAAGGCCCCCAAGTGGAGGGTAACCGAGCAATGGATTGGAAACGCCCCAAATTCAACCGTAACCCTTGAGAGTAAATCGTGCAGAACGCAGTGAAAGTTTATGTACTTATCCCGAGAGATCTTGTTTTGTTCCCCAAGGGGTAAGGCTTGCAGCGATGCAAACTGATGCAGAACAAGAAGTCAGCAGAGGACATAGTAGTCTTGGTGGGAACAGCCAAGGCGAAGGTCTGAATTTTTAGATTTAAGGAGCAGTTAGTTCAAAATTTGTTTTATGGCGCAACAGCAAGGCAGGAGTTATCAATTGGATTTGTTTTCACAACTTTTCCCAGAACCTCTGTGCCTTTCTTCCAACAGTGAAACCGTAAGTGGAGCTGATGATGTAAAGGAGTTGCAAGTAAAAGATGCAGGAGAACAAGAACGAGCCTTAACCCGTAATATAATGTGCGAGATACTATCGCATGATAATATCAAGCAAGCCTACAAACGGGTAAAGCAGAACAAAGGAGTAGCAGGAATCGACCAAATGCCAGTAGGAAAGTTTGCATCATGGTATGCCCAGCAAGGAGAAAACCTTGTGGCAAGCCTATACGCAGGGACTTACCAACCCCAAGGCGTGAAGAAGGTCGAGATTCCCAAACCAAACGGAGGCACGCGGATGTTGGGTATTCCCACTGTCACTGACAGGATTATCCAACAAGCCATTGCACAAGTATTAAGTTCAATTTATGAACCCAAGTTTTCGCCTCACAGCTACGGTTTTCGCCCCAAACGAAGTGCCCATCAGGCACTAAAGAAAGGTGGAGAATACGTTGAAGCAGGTCGAGAAATCGTCATAGATATGGACTTAAAGACTTTCTTCGATGTTGTGAACCACGACCGCTTAATGTATCGACTATCTGAAACCATTGGGGATAAAACCCTATTGCGACTGATACGAAAATACCTTCAATGTGGAATTATGGTAGGTGGCATAGTTAGCCGACGCACCGAAGGTACTCCGCAAGGTAGTCCTTTATCCCCACTACTTTCCAATATCGTATTAGACGAGTTGGACGAGGAGTTGGAGAAACGAGGACACAAATTTGTTCGTTACGCCGACGACTGTAATATCTATGTACGCAGCCAAGAGGCAGGCGAGAGAGTTATGGAGTCGATACGTCACTTTATCGAAGGTAAACTGAAACTGATTGTCAATCAAGACAAAAGCCAAGTTTGCCCAGTGAATCAAACCAAATTCTTAGGATATACCATCCAACGTGATGGTCATCTGTCGATAGCCACAAAAAGTATCGAACGACTGAAAGAGAAAGTACGCACCATTACTAAACGCAACAGAGGAGTGAAGTTCGAGCAACTAATTGTCGAGCTAACTCCCGTTTTGCGAGGATGGTTGAACTACTTTCAAAACGCACGTTGCCGTTCTCTTCTGGGGAATCTCGATGGCTGGATAAGAAGGAAACTGCGTTGTTACAGGATGAAACAATGCAAAAGGGTAATTACCTTAAAGAACTTCCTTGAAAGTCATGGGGTAACCAAGAAGGCGAGTTGGAAACTAGCTCTTTCGGGGAAAGGACACTGGCGAAAATCTTTAAGCCCACAGGCCAGTAGAGCCATGGGCATAGATTGGTTTGACGAAATAGGTTTGTACAACCTTACATTAAACTACGAACGGTTAACCAATCTGAAGAAACCGCCGTGTGCGAGAGCATGCACGGTGGTGTGAGAGGGCGGGGGAGCAATCCCCCAACCTACTCGATTTTAGTGCGCCGAGCATGGCGAGTATATTTGACGGTTGAAGTCCGTTATGGGGGCTATCAGTTGCCAACCATTAGCTTAAGGCAAGGGTGTCCATCGTGAGGTGGAATCTGAAGGAAGCCGGCGGCAAATTTCCGGTCGGAGGAACACGAACATTATCAGGCACATATTGTGGATAAGTCTGCTAAACAAGACAAAATCCCATAAACTGAACGGAAACAATATGTGTAAATGATGCCGATATATGGAAAGGAGGTTACTCGTCTTACCTCGGGAGGTCTCACAGACGTGCGAATTGTTTATATTAACAGAAACACGGCTAACAATCGCTGTGAGAAGTCAGCAGAAGCCATAGTACTGAAAAAAAAAAAAAGTAGGGAAGGGCTGAATCTTAATCAAGTGAAAGTAAATGAATGTTACCCTATGAAAGGAGGAATGCAGAAAATATCGCAAGATACCTGCCAAGGTAAGGATAGGTCGGAAACCGAAAGCAAACTTGGAGGGCAGACTTACATGGGGATAACTGAAAACAACTTCACAACCATTGAACAAGCGGATTATGGAATACTGGAAATGATTCTTTCTCCACTAAATTTGAATAAGGCTTACAAACAAGTAAAGTCTAATAAAGGAAGTGGTGGAGTTGATAAATTAGGAGTAGATGACCTACTTGAATATTTATTAAACCATAAAGATGACTTACTGCAATCTATAATCAAGGGTAACTATAAACCTAACCCCGTTAGGCGAGTAGAAATACCCAAAGAAGGAGGGAAAAAGCGACAGTTAGGAATCCCTACTGTTGTGGATAGAGTTATCCAACAGGCGATTGCCCAAATACTATCTCCGATTTACGAACCACTTTTCTCAAATAACAGTTACGGGTTTCGTCCCAAACGAAGTGCACATGCTGCTTTGAAACAATGTCAAGAATACATTAGCAATGGTTTTAAATACACCGTTGATATGGATTTAGAGAAATACTTTGACACAGTAAGCCACAGCAAACTGATAGAAGTATTATCAAGGACAATCAAGGACGGTCGGGTAATCTCGTTGATTCATAGATATATGAATGCTGGTGTTATAGAGAGTGGTAAATTTGTAGAAACGAAGATAGGTGTCCCTCAAGGCGGTCCTCTTAGTCCACTATTGAGTAATATTATGCTCAATGAATTGGACCAAGAATTGGAACGTCGTGGACATAAATTTGTGCGATATGCCGATGACTGTATGATTTTATGTAAAAGTAAACGTGCTGCCCAAAGAACCCTTGCCCATATTATTCCATTCATTGAAGGTGAACTTTATTTGAAAGTGAATAAGGAGAAGACAGTAGTAGCGCATGTAAAAGACGTAAAGTTTTTGGGCTATGGCTTCTACATCAACAAAGGCAAAGGTTTACTTCGGGTGCATCCCAAAAGCATTACCAAGATGAAAGAGAAAGTGAAAACGCTCACTTGTCGAAGTAATGGTTGGGGAAATGAACAGCGAAAATTAGCACTTAAACAGTATATTACTGGTTGGGTTAATTACTTCAAATTAGCGAACATGAAAAGTTTACTAATTGCAACTGACGAGTGGTACCGTAGACGACTACGTATGGTAATTTGGAAACAATGGAAACGGATTAGAACACGATTCCAAAATCTAATGAAGCTAGGTATATCCCGCTTCAAAGCGATGATGTTCTCAAATACAAGAAAGGGCTATTGGCGTACTGCCAAAAGCCCAATTCTCCAAACGTCTATTACCAATGAATCGCTTCAAAAGGCAGGTTATACATTTTTCTCAACTTATTATCGCTCAGTTCGTGGGTAAATTAAGAAACCGCCGTATACCGAACGGTACGTACGGTGGTGTGAGAGGACAGTGAGCGAACTAATCGCTCACTTCCTACTCGATTGCCGGTTCCATCCAATGTATTGAAAAAAGTTTTCAAAATGATTTTTTGGTTGTTAATTGGCTCTAATACAAAGATAACCAATAATGTACATATTTTGTATTGTATGTATTTGATTGTACCATTGGCCAATTACAACTGACCGTGTATTTTCATTTGCAAATATCACAAAATACTTTAACGGTGAGAAGGATATATTTAATGACCTTTTTCAAAATGAGAGGGTAGGAGGGAAGAGTTCTTCTATACCTAGCCATTTTCAGAAGCAACTTATACGGTCAGATGTTAGAGCTATCTTACCAAAAGTTAAAAGTCTTGAGGAGTTACGCTTACGACTTTCGGATGTTGTTATTTCACTTTGGGTTAGAAAAAGTCGTGCTGGAGACATTCAGGGTTTTTCATTTAAAATGATGAATTGTCGAAATGCTGTAGCGATTAAAGCCAAGGATATCTGTGACGGTTTTGACAAAGAAATGTCTAAGGCAGTACAGGGGTTTAGTTTAAATTGTGAAGCGGAAATTAGGAGGAAGTATGAAAAATTTACCGGATTGATGATTCGTGCGGAACAAAAAGAGTATATTCGGATTGTTGCTCAGGCTAACTTAAAGCAGCAAGCCAATGATGTTGGAGAATTCAGTAAATTGATGAAGGCAAATGGTGTTTCTTTTACAGCTAATAAAACAGGCAATTTAACAAAAGGCTTTTCATTTAAAATGCAGGGTAGGGGAGAGGCTCTAACTATAAAGGCAAGTAGTATATCCAAAGATTTTAATGCTAAATTGTTTGATTGTTTTGCGTCAAATGAAGTTAAAATAACAGTGAAGTCTTCTGAAGCAGAAGTATCTCACATGCCACCATTGAAAACAGAGCCTGAGGATTTTTTTGATATAGATTTTGTTATAAGTCCAAGGGATAATTATGATGA
Organism: Paludibacteraceae bacterium; assembly: GCA_947445425.1. Lineage (GTDB taxonomy): Bacteria > Bacteroidota > Bacteroidia > Bacteroidales > Paludibacteraceae > Paludibacter. The sequence goes on along the minus strand of CANFFA010000089.1, from coordinate 1,840 downwards.
TTTGAGTAAAAGGAAAAAGAAAAAGAAGAAAAAAAAGAGTATGGATATGGATTTTGGGATGTAGGGTTTTAAATTTGAGAGATGAGTGTTTTATTAAAAGTGTGATGACTTAATATTCATAAAACACCACCAGAGATAAGATCACCAAATTGGGGCTTCCTTTCAGTTCGATTGAAATTAATAGTTGGAATATATTTTCAAAAGCATTCAAGTCTGATAATCATAATACTGGCAAAAAAAATATTGGTGTTGAAACAAATAATTGCAGGATAAACAACAGATAAGAAGAGTAGTAATAAAAACCTGTTGCTTTTTCAAAATCATGTTCAATTATCTCATAGCATATTTTGTTGGTATTTTATTAACTTCGTACATGTCAAATCTATCATACATTCTGCAACACCATCTATATTTGAGTTAAAGGTACTTTTTGGCTCAAATGACAAAATATGCATCGAATAATGCAAAACAGTTGATGAAAGAAACTGAAAATTTCAGGAATGATGAAGGTTTAAAATATTTAAACTTCTGACTCATTGATTTACACCGCTCTTGCTAAATTGGCTAAGGACAAAAGATAAGAAAAAAATACTATTTTTGTAGTCTAATTTATACCAAAATAACCTTTAAGTTTGTATATGCCTGTTACAGAAAAGGAAGAAGTGGAATTGTTAAGGAGTGGCTCAATGAAATCATTTGAGATTCTTTATAGTCAGTATAGCGGTAAGCTATATAATTTTATTATGAAGGTATCCAATGGTAATAAGTAATTAGAATAATATAACACACCATTTCTTTGGTGTTATGGATTATTTTCCGTATATTTGTCTCAATATGAGATATATAAATCTAAAAATAGAGGAGATAGAGCTCCTAGAATCACTTGTCAAGACAAGCTGCAATAATACTATAAGAAAACGTAGTCAGTGCCTTCTTCTGTCGTGCCAAAAACACAAAATCAAAGAGTTGTCGGCTATTTTTGATGTTGAGCGTAAAACGATTGAAAGATGGTTTAATACATGGGAATCACAGGGTGTTGATTCGCTCTCAATTGCCTCTGGACGAGGTGTCAAAACCAAGCTAAAAGGTCTTGAGAAAGTAATTGATCAGCAACTCGAACTTCATAATCGAAATATAAAAAACATACTCAGCTTTATAAAAGAAGAGCATAATATAAACATCTGCAAAAAGACTTTGCAGAATTTTTTAAAAGGTGCTCGGCTATAAATGGAAAAGAGCCAGACTATCATTAAAGCGCAAACGTAACGAAAATGATTTTGATATAAAACAAGCTCAAATAGAATCTCTTAAAGAGCTAGAAGACAATGGGTATATAGATTTATATTTCGGAGATGAAAGCCATTTTGGTCTAACCCCCAATATCCCATATGCTTGGCAACGAAAGGATAATCCAATACTTTTACCAGCAGCTAGAGGGAAGTGGCTTAATGTCATAGGTCTTTTGAGTCGTAAGAAAAAGTTATTTTTTGATATTCAGGAAACAACTTTCAATACAGATAAAATGATAACCTTTATGGATAAGTTTGTCGCACAAATAAGTAAGAAAACAGTTGTAATACTTGATAATTGCCCAATTCACAAATCAAAGAAATTCATGGCCAAACTTGAAGAATGGGAAGAGAAAGATGTGTATATATTCTTTTTGCCACCATATTCTCCAGAGCTAAATCTTATTGAGATATTGTGGAAAAGAGTAAAGTATCAATGGATACCTTTTAACGCATATCTATGCTTTCAAAACCTCAAAAGTAGTATAACAAACATACTGGCCAATTACGGTAAAAAATACGACATTATATTCTAGCCATTACTTAGCTAT
>CANFFA010000088.1 GCA_947445425.1 Paludibacteraceae bacterium | reverse complement strand
TGGATATGGATGGTTGGACGGTTTAATGAACGTTTTGTTGAACGTTTTGATGTAGAGACGCAATGCATTGCGTCTCTACGTATCCCGCACCCGTCATCGTACCCGCACCCGTCATCGTATCCCGCATCCCACATCGGTTCCCGTTTCATCCGTCACATCCGTTTTCCGATTCGTCCCCATCCCCCTTCCCATTCATTAAAAATTTCCCTATCCTGTCCCCCCTTCCATTTTTTCTATTTACTTTTGTAAACTCTCAACTGTTTGATAAAATTTTAGCACACTGCGTATAAATTGATGCAATATTTAAAAAAAATCTTGCCGAATATAATCAATATTAATGCATTTTTTTGATAATATTGCCGAATATAATCAATAAGCTAGAGATACATTGCCATTTATATTCAGAGTGCAGCAATGCATTCAACTCTACCAATATTTCTCAAATTTTACATGATATCATGAAAATAATAACCATTTTACTTAGCCTATTCCTTTTTTTATCAACTATTTCCGCCAAAAAACCTATTGATAATTTTATCAACAATCCCTTAATGCAAAATGCCAACATCAGTCTCTGTGTGAAAGATTTGAGCAACTCAACCATTATTTATAACCATAGAGGCAACCATGTAGCCACACCAGCTTCCACTATGAAGGTGATTACTACTGCCACTGCTTTGGAAATGTTAGGTCCTGATTTTTGTTTCAAAACAAAATTAGAGATAGATGGAGAAATTACGCCCGATAGTATTTTAATGGGTAATCTATACATTCGGGGTGGGGGTGATCCGACCTTGGGTTCTGCTTATTTGGGTGATACTGCCTTTCTTGTAAAATGGGTGGAGGCAGTAAAAAAGGCAGGCATTAAATCCATCAAAGGGAGTGTTATCGCCGATGCAAGTTTGTATGACGAACAAGGTATTAATTCCCACTGGATTTGGGAGGATATGGGAAATTATTATGCAGCAGGTTCTTATGGAATTTCGTATTTGGACAATACCTATCGTTTGGTATTGCGCACTTCCAAAGTGGGGACTACTCCTGAAATAATTAGAACAATTCCGTTTATGCCCTCACTTCTTTTCGATAATCAGATTAAAAGTGCTGCCATCAATTTTGATAGCGCCTATTTCCACGGCGCACCGCATGACAATTTTCGAAGTATCACTGGCAAACTACCTGCCAATAAAAATGAATTCATTATTAAAGGAGACATTCCCAATCCTAGCCTTTTATTAGCACAACATTTTAATGATAAATTGAAGGCAGCTGGTGTACAAACTAGCCTGTCGATAATGACCAAATTTGACAGCAAGCTTCCTCGAAAACTTATTTCTACCCACCTTTCTCCAGCTTTAAAGGAGATTATTACCGTGGCAAATGTACGTAGCAATAATCAATATGCCGAGCAAGTTTTTAGGTATTTATCCCTCACCATGGACACTGTGGCCAATTCTAAAACTGCCGCTCAGGTCATCAAACTTTTTTGGAAGTCCAAAGGGCTGGATGTAAGTCAGCTGTTTATGTACGATGGTTCTGGTCTTTCACCTGAAGATGCTGTTTCTTCCCGTTTTTTTGTAGATGTTTTGAGTTATATGAAAACTAAATCGCTTAATAGCGAAGTATTTATTCACTCTTTAGCCATTGCTGGTGAAACAGGAACGGTAAGTTCCTTTTTGAAAAACAGTGCATTAGAAGGAAAGGTTTTTGTTAAAAGTGGTACCATTGCCCGTGTCAAGTGCTATGCTGGCTATTTGGAAACCAAGAATAAAAACTACGCCTTTGCGCTGATGGTCAATTATGCTAATGGTAGTTCCAAAGCCGTGGTTAAAAAGATGGAGGAATTTCTGTTGGAAATAAATCACTAGCTAATGATAAATGTTTAGTGATGAATGTTTAATGTTTAATGATGAATGGTTTAACATTTAACACTAATCACTAATCACTAATCACTAATCGTTAATCACTAATCGTTAATCACTAATCACTACTAGCCTTTCAATACTTAAAACTCAACTCAACAATATGACCAACTCTTATTTTATACCCAAAACCCATTCTACCAATGCATTATTGAGAGAAATGTTGCGCAAAGAGAATTTATATGAAGGTTATTTGCTTCATACAGATTTTCAGGAAGCAGGTAAAGGACAATCAGGAAATAGTTGGGAGTCGGCAGCAGGTGAAAACTTACTTTTTAGTATGGTACTTTATCCAGAGCAAATAGCAATTGATGAGCAATTTATCTTATCGCAATTGGTGAGTATTGCCATTAAAAAGGTATTAGACAAATATGTGGAGGATGTGACCATCAAATGGCCGAATGACATCTATTGGAAGGATAAAAAATTGGCGGGAATACTGATTGAAAGTAGTTTGCAAGGTTCTAAGATAAAATCTATGGTCATAGGTATCGGATTAAACGTAAATCAAACCGAGTTTTTTAGTGATGCACCCAATCCAATCTCTCTTTCTCAAATTGTTGGACAGGAGCAAGATAGGGTCATTTTACTAGAATCTATAGCTAAAAATATTATGGTAATGTATTCGGAAATGCATACAAAAAGTATTCAAAGCGAATATGCCGAAATGCTCTATCGAAAAGATGGTTTTCATTTGTATCAATCAGAGGATGCCCTTTTTAAAGCAAGTATACATGCCGTTCGTCCTGATGGACAGTTGGTCTTATTGACGGAAAAAGGGAGCTTGCGGAATTTTTATTTCAAGGAAGTGGCTTTTGTGCAATAACTAGACTAAAGCATATAATTAAAGCGGGCGACTAATACTAGTCGCCCGCTTTAATTATTAATTATTCATTGTGAATTATTAATTAAATTAAATTTCTTCAAAATCAACATATTCTCCGTCCTTTTTGTCAAAAATTTTAGGTCGTTGTGCTGCCGATTGTCCAAAATGATCATTTTCTGACGCCTGCGTTTTGGGTTTTCGTTTTCCAAATCCAAAGATGGAACGCACAAATCCCAATACCGCCATCACAATGAAAAGGCCGATAAACAGGATTAGAAAAATGACGAATAAGAAAAAGCTGATCATGGGAAGTTATAAGTTATGAATTACATTTACAAGAAAGATTGCGTATAGTCTAAATCTATGAGAAAGATTAGCATTAATCGTTAACCGCTCATCACTAGTCGATTAATTAAAACACCTCTTTTGCCACCCTTTTGACACTCTGAGTAGCCATCATAGAGTAAAAATGTATACTTTGCACACCATATGCTTTTAAGTCTTTGGCTTGTTGTGTACACCACTCTACGCCTACTTCCAAGGCATCTGCATCTGTTTTGCATTTGAGTAGTTCAGTGGCAAAAGCTTCTGGAATATCTGAGCGGAAAATCTTAGGTAATACCGTTAATTGGTTTTTTAAAGTAATAGGCTTAATTCCAGGGATAATGGGAACATTAATTCCAATCTCACGGCATTTATCTACAAATTCATAATACTTTTGGTTGTCAAAAAACATCTGTGTTACCAAATATTCAGCACCTGCATCCACTTTTTGTTTTGCATAAATAAGATCAGATTGAAGATTCGGTGCCTCTTCGTGTTTCTCAGGATAACATGCCATACCATAAGTAAAGGGTACCAGTGATTTCATTTTAGATCCATCCAAAAATAGACCTTCATTGAAAGTGTTCACTTGAACTTGCAACTCAGTGGCATTTCGGTGACCAGTAGGAGAAAAATCACGTTCGTGCTTTCCTTTGTCGCCACGGAGTAACAACAAATCGGTTATTCCTAAAATCTGCAAATCAATCAAAGCATATTCAGTCTCTTCACGGGTAAATCCACTACAAATAATATGCGGAACGACAGCAATATTGTATTTGTTTTGGATGGCAGCAGCAATAGCAACTGTTCCAGGGCGATGGCGCTCAGCAACTTGCTCGAATAGACCTTCAGGGTTTTGTTTGAAAACCAACTCGCTGCGGTGCGTGGTAATGTTGATATAACGAGGGTCAAATTCACGTAGCGTATCTATTGTTTTATAAACAGAATCTAGGCCATTGCCTTTCAAAGGTGGCAATAATTCAAAGGAAAAGGCAGTGGATTTAGCACTTTTGATTTTTTCTACAACACTCATAAAATAATTTATAATTAATAATGCACAATTAATAATTGGGCAATGTTCGGATCGTTAGATGTTTAAGTAAATAAATTAGGTGTTCGTTTTCCGACTTATTCAGCAATTTTAAATAAATGATTAAATACTGTTAGTCCTTTTGATTTCTAATTGATCATGGGCAACAGCACTTTTGAGAAAAACGTCACAAAAGTACGAATTTATTTCAAAATTGAATTCATCCTTTAGTTGGCGAATCAATTATTTCAAAAGTAATGAACTGTCTCCATAACTTAGAAATCTAAAATCATTCGCCAATGCATAGTCATAAAGTTCCATCCAATTATCCCCTACAAAGGCTGATACGAGTAGGAGCAAGGTGCTTTTGGGTTGATGAAAGTTAGTAATAATACCCTTAACCAAACGGAATTGGTATCCGGGTTTGATCATTATTTGGGTAGAGGCAAGTAGTGTTTTTAAATTATTTTTATCCAAATAATTCAGTATGTTTTGTAATGCTTTTTCTGTTGAAATCTCTTGGCTTTGTTCATAAGGTTCCCATTGCATTACCTTTAGTTGTTGCGATGAATCAGTGTTTTTATCTAGCTGTATGCCAATACAATACAAGCTTTCCAAAGTTCTAACTGAGGTCGTACCTACAGCAATGATATTTCCGGTTTTACGTAGGAGTTGTTCAATCGTTGATTTATGAACAGAAATAACCTCCGTATGCATGTGATGTTCTTGTATCGTATCCGTTTTTACGGGTTGAAAGGTACCTGCCCCAACGTGCAAAGTCAGTTCCTCAGTTTCAATCTGTTTGGATTTTAATGTCGCAAAAACTTCAGGGGTAAAGTGTAATCCAGCCGTTGGCGCTGCTACCGATCCTTTAATTTTTGAATAAACCGTTTGATAGGATGTTTTATCACTTTCTTCTGTATCTCTATGTAAATAAGGTGGAATGGGTAATTCACCGGCATATTCTAGTATCTCTGCAAAATGGATTTCTTGATTGTCCCACTTAAATTGGATACTGTGCGTATTCTCTTCCGATGCTATCCATTCTGCCGAAAAAGTACATGCTTTACCATCAATATTTAAGGATTTTGTCAAAGAACCCTCCTTCCATTTCTTCAAATTTCCTACCATACATTTCCAGATACACTCCTTCGTTTCACCCAATGCCAAAGTATAGTCTGATGGTGTAAGTGGCTCTAAACAAAATACTTCTATTCGAGCGCCCGTATGTTTATAAAAAACCAATCTGGCCTGAATAACCCTGGTATTATTATAAACCAACAAACTATTTTCAGGTAAGAAATCAGCAATATTGGCAAATTTGCTTTCGCTTATATTATGATTTTTATAAACCAACAATTTGGATCCATCACGTTTTGAAAGTGGGAATTTGGCTATTCGCTCGTCAGGAAGTGGATAGTCGAAACTATCAATGAAAATTGCTGGGTCTTCGGTGGGTTGATTCACGGTTGTTCGAAAATTATTGTAACTTTGTACAAAAGTAAGAAAAAAAGATAAAAATCATGATAAAAAAAGGTGATACCGTGCGTTTTCTAAACGCAGTTGGGGGTGGAATTGTAGTTCGTGTGGATGAATTTAAAAATATGGTATATGTTGAAGATACTGATGGTTTTGAAATTCCAGTCTTGGCTCGTGAGTGTGTTTTAATGGGTGCTATCAACAAAGAGACAAATTTTCCGACCAAAGAAGTTGCTCCCAAAGCTACAACGCAGACTGTTCAAGTTCAGGCTATAGAAACGAAAGCAGCCCCCATAAAGGAAACTGCCGAAGGTGAAAATTTAAAAGCATTATTAGCATTCTTTCCTTTAGATATCAAGCAGTTGCAAACGACTGCAACCGAATGTTATTTGGTAAATGACAGTAATTATTTTCTCTTTTATAACATTATCAATGGCGAAAATAATACTTTCAAAAGTGTGGCACACGGTACCATTGAACCCAATACGCAGGAGTTTATACTCGAAATTACAAAAGAGCAGCTAAGTGATTGGGAGAAAATTCGGGTGCAAATTATCCCTTTTAAAGAGGCCAAACATTACACTCCGCAAGCTGTATTTGATGTTGATATCAAAATCAATGTTGTGAAGTTCTACAAGCTGCACAGTTTTACGATGAATGAATACTTTGATGAACCTGCATTGTTGATTGATATTACAACCGAAAAAGAGAAGTTTCAACTTTCTGATATCTCACCCGAAGAGATCAAAAAGGCCATGTTTCAAAAGGAGGAGCCAGCCAAATCCAAAGTATCCAAGCCCATGACCGCTGCCGATATTCTCGAGATTGATTTGCACATCAATGAGCTACTTGATTCTACTGCAGGTCTTTCCAATACCGAGATGATGATGTGCCAATTATCAAAATTTCATGCAGTACTTGAAGAAAACAAAAACAACAAAGGCAAAAAAATTGTTTTTATTCATGGCAAAGGAGAAGGAGTGCTTCGTAAAGAGATTGAAAAACAACTCAAAACACGATATAAAACCTACTATTTTCAAGATGCATCGTTTAGGGAGTATGGTTTTGGGGCGACCTTGGTTACCATAAAATAAGAACGACTTTATTCTTAAAATTGCTAAAATAGAAGTTTACTGAGAGTAGAACAATGTCATCTGCAAGCCAATCATTGGCACATTGGCATATTTTTAATTATCACATTAATAACCATATGAAACGAGCATGTATACAAGTATTCACCAAAGACCATGAAAATTGGCATGCGAGTTCCATGCGACAACTTAAAAACAATTATTTACGCATGAAAAATGTATTACTAGTATGTGCGTTTTTATTTTCTAGTTTCAGCCAACTGTCTGCCCAGAATTCCCAAATTGTTTTTGTAACGGATCCTGGGACTGGTGTCTATTCGTTTTGGTCTGTGAATGACATTCCCAATTCGGTACCGCTGGAGCTAACTGATTTGATCAACAAGAAGGCCCTGCAGGCTGGCAAGAATGCCGGCCCTTTCAATGTTTCGCACGATGGGAAGTGGTACAGTTTTCAAAGCGAAAGGTTTGACAAGGATTGTGATGGATGGAACTGTCTTACAATGGCGGATTCAAGTTTTAAGAACATTGTTTCCATTCGTGACGGTAAAGGCAATGTCATTCACAATGAAAGCCTTGCCATGGTAGCGGATGGTGGCAAGGCGCTGGTCTATGCTTCCAATGATGGGCCTCACAGTAGGGATATCTTTATTGTACATAAATTAGGAGACAGTCGATGGTCAATACCTAAATTGCTTTCGGCAAATTCCACTTATGATTGTAATATCAATCCTCGCTTTTCCTTCGATGGCAGTAGAATTGTATTTCAGGGAGGAGCAGCCGCGTTTCCTGGAGAATCTATTTTATTGGTGGACTCTAGCGGTACAAATTATAGTGAGAAGATAAATCGTAATGCAACTGTTAATGGTATAGTGGGTTGCAATGAATTGACCATGCCCAGCTTTGCCCCAGATGGGAGTCTGTTTTTTGAAGGTCATTGGGGTGGCGAAAGGATTTGGCACTATCCCAATGGGGCCATTGCACCAGTACTCCCCGACGCTAGTTCGAACAATGACAATTCTCCGGTCGTATTACCCAACGGAAAAGTGGCTAGTCTGCTATTGCCCAATATCACCCACGACTTGAAACTGATGAATTCTGATGGTACTGCCAAGTTTTATTTGACAGGAAGTACTACCTCATTTTTGCAGAATGTAGAAGATGTTGGTATAGGGGCAGGCTTGGCAAATCCTTTGATCACAGGTTTTAATACGCCAACTTACGATACGGCCAACGGACTAATTGTGAATCTCTTTCCGAATCCAACACCTGATAAAGTTACTATCAGCAGTATAGAAGAAATTACCGCCGTCGAGGTCTATAATTTGTTAGGAGTGAGAGTGTTTACTGCAAAGGAATTACCTCAGCATCATGTTTTAGAAATAGATTTTTCTGAATTCTGCAAAGGAATCTATTTAGTAAAGATCTATATTGGATTGAAAATATTTTCGGATAAAATTGTGA